>NZ_JABXGF010000031.1:0-44959 GCF_025407985.1 Curtobacterium sp. C2H10
AGTGTGTATAAGAGACAGGCGCAGGTGCGGGTAGCGGAACTCGTACCCGGCCTCCACCAGGCGCGTCGGCACCACCCATCGGCTCTTCAGCACCAGCTCGGTCTCGGTCCGGATCGCGAACGACCCGAGCTCGAGCATCCACCGCCACGTCGGGATCCCGAAGCGTCGCCCGACGGCGTCCCGGATGGTGGCCATCACGGTGCGGTTGTCCGACGGGTTCGGGCTGGAGACGTTGACCGCGCCGTCGATGTCCTCGTGGTCGCGGACGAAGCGGATCGCCCCGAGGACGTCCGCGATGTGCACCCAGCTGAACCGCTGCCGGCCCCGGGTGTGGCGGTTCACGTGGTACGTGCCGGCACGGAGCCGGGAGCGCGTCGGGAACCACGGGCCGTCGTACTGCGGCCCACCGAGTCCCGCCTGCGCCAGCCGGAGCAACGGCACGAGGGCGCTGCCGTCGCCGAACACGATGGCCATCCGGAGCGCCACGCGGCGGGTGCCGGGCAGGTCGACCGCGGACAGGGCGTCCTCCCACGCCTTCGCGACCGAGACCGAGAACCCCTCGCCGAGCTCGCCCGTCGCCTCGTCCTGGGGGCGGTCGTCGGCGTGCCGGTAGATCGTCGCCGTCGAGGCGTTCACCCACAGCGGCGGCGGGTGCTCGCTCGTGCGGATCGCCTCGGCCAGTTCGAGCGTGGTGTCGACCCGGGAGCGGATGATCTCCGCCCGGTTCCGGCGCCCGTACCGGCAGTTGACGCTCTTGCCGGCCATGTTCACGACGAGTGCGGCCCCGTCCACGAGCTCGCGGATCCGCATGGTGTTGCCCCACACAGCGTCGCCGGTGCGGCCGATCGTGACGACCTCGTAGCCCTCGTCGCGGAAGGCGTCCTGCAGGTACTGCCCGACGAAACCGCTCGCCCCCGCGATCACGGCGCGGCCCTTGTGGTCGCTCATCTCATCCCCGTCCTGTGTCCGGCGCGATCTCGTACCGGAACGCCCCCTCGTACCGGTACAGCGTGCCGACCAGCGGGGCCGAGAGCACCAGGGACACGCGCTGCTGGTCGGCATCGTCATCGAATCGTTCTACGCGCCCCGCTCGGCGGCAACGCGCCAGCGTTGCGCGGGGTGCGCCGGGCGAGCCTGCGAGTCCGGGTCCCACGCCCGAGTTCGGACCAGGCGCAGGGCGCCCGCGTCCGGCCCCTGCGCGTCGACCTCCGCCCGGAGCAGGGCGCTGACGCGCCCACGGCGACCGAGGTGGTCGACGAGCCCGTCGGGTCCGGCGGTGATGGCGTCGACCATCGTGCGGGAGCCGGAGCGGAAGCGGAAGGTGCGGTGCGCGCGGACGGCGACCCGGACCTCCTGGACCGCATGCCCGCGACCGACGCGAGCCGGGCGGTTCTCGACCGTGAAGGGGACGTCCCGTTCCCAGACCGGGAACATGACGGCGTCGCGGGCGAACCACGCGAGTACCGGCCAGAGCCAGCGGCGGGGCGTGCCGACGACGTCGAAGAGGCCCTCGCCACGGCCGACGTGTCCGGGCGGGATCGCGCCGAAGTAGGTCGACAGTCGCGGGTGCAACCGGGCCAGCACGTCGGGCGGTGTGGACAGCTCGTATGGCGACCGGGTCACGTCCCGATCCTGGCATGTCGTCGGTGCGGATCCCTACGATGATGCGCATGGGACACGACCACGGAGCAGGGCACTCGCACGGGCACGCGTCCGAGCGCGCACTGCTCATCGCGTTCTGCATCTCGGCGACGATCCTGCTGGCCGAGGTCGTCGGTGCCGTCGTGACCGGATCGCTCGCCCTGCTCGTCGACGCCGGGCACATGGTCGTCGACACCGGCGGGCTCGGCATCGGCCTCGTGGCGACGCGGCTCGCACGACGCTCGCCGACCGCGCAGCGCACGTGGGGCTTCCAGCGCGCCGAGGTGCTCGGGGCCACGGCGCAGGCGGCGATCCTGCTCGCCGTCGGCGTCTACGTGATCATCTCGGCGATCCAGCGGCTGTTCGTGCCGGCGGAGATCCACTCCGGTCCGCTGCTCGTGTTCGGGATCATCGGCCTCGTCGGCAACCTCGTGGCGTACGCCGTGCTGCTCCGGGCCTCCGGCGAGGGGTTCACCTCGCGGGCCGCCCGGCTCGAGGTCCTCAACGACACCCTCGGCTCCGTCGCGGTCATCGCCGCCGCGGTCGTCCTCATGCTGACCGGGTGGGAGCGTGCGGACTCGGTCGCGGCGATCCTGATCGGGCTGCTCATCCTGCCGCGGGCGATCCGGCTGCTGCGCGAGACCGCCAATGTGCTGCTCGAGTCGACGCCCCCGGGGCTCGACCTCGACGACGTCCGGGGGCACATCCTCGAGCTCGACCACGTCATCGCCGTGCACGACCTGCACGCGACCCTCGTGGCGACCGGGGTGCCCAACCTGACCGCGCACGTGGTGGTGGACGACGAGTGCTTCTCGACGGCGCACGCCCCGCGGATCCTCGACGAGCTGCAGCAGTGCGTGGCGGAGCACTTCGACGTCCCCGTGGAGCATTCGACGTTCCAGCTGGAGCCGGCATCGCACCGGCGGCACGAGCACGAGGTGCACGCCTAGGCGGTGCCCGCCGCGCCACCGTCGCCCGGGGACGAGGTCAGCAGCCGCCGTCGCTCGTGGGGAACGCCGTGATCACGCGGTCGGTGGTGGCCGACACGATCACGCGGACGAACGGCTCGGCCGCGGGGCGAGACCCGTCGTCGAACCGCACGGGAGCGGCGAAGCAGACCTTGCCGTCGCCGGCGTCCTGCGGGTACCCGGTCGCCGGTGCCTCGAGGGCGGACTGCACCGCGGTGAGCATCGCGTCGTCCCAGTCCCGGGAGCCGTGGCCGGTCACGACGTCCTCCCAATCCGCGGTGTGCCGGACCCGGATGTGCTCGTAGCCCTGGCCGGAGTTCCCGCACTGCAGCACGACCGTGCCGAGCGCATCGGTGTCGTACCGGGCCACGGTCTCGCGGGTGCTCCGGTCGCAGCGGGCGAGGACGTCGTCGCCGGGCAGGTCCGGGCCGGTGCGGGTGATCGTCACCGTGCCGTCCTTCGTCGCGCCCCCGCCGGCGGTCGCACTCGGGACGACGCTGGCCGCCGTGCCCCCGAGCACCGGGTCGTCCGCACCGCGCTGCGCCGTCAGCGCGACGCCACCGGCCACGAGGCCGGCGGCCAGCACGGCGGCGACGCCGGTGATGACGGAACGGTTGCGCTTCTGGGACACGCGCCCAGTATGCCGGACGGGTGTCGCGCCTCCTGGACCGGCCGCGGGACGCAGTCGAACCACGTTCCCGACATCGCGCCGCGCCCCAGCGGTGGTGCGAAGTCGGAAACGTGGTTCGACGTGGCCGAACGCGCAACGCGGGACGCGGACCAGCGCTCAGGCCCGCGCCGCCAGGCGGGTCCCGGCGACGACGGCCAGTGCGACCACGAACACGACGTACCCGAGCAGCACGGGCAGCGTCGGCAGCACGAGGAGCGCGGCACCGACCGCCACCACCGGCACGGTCAGCCCGGCGTAGGCGATGAGGAAGGTCGCGGCGAGGACGCCGCCGCGACGTTCCGGGCCGACGAGGGCGCCCGCGCTGCCGATCGACGCGCGGAACAGCAGCCCGACGCCGGCTCCCGCGACGACCCCGCCACCGATGAACCCGGCCACCTGCAGCACCACCGCGGCACCGGCCAGGACGACCAGACCACCGACGAGCAGGACCATCCCGAGGCGGATCTGCGCCCGCTGCGACAGCCGGGCGAAGACGATCTGCGACACCGCGCTCGCGGCGAACACCCCGAACGTCGTGGCTCCGGCGGCGAGCCGGTCGGTCACGTGGAAGGTCGTCCCGAGGAACGTCGGCGCGACCGAGGTGAAGAGTCCCTGCACCGCGAGCGCGGCGAACGCGGCGGTGCCGGCGGTCCAGAACGCGCCGGCCTGCCCCTCCGGCGCCTGCAGTCGCTGCGGGCGGTAGGGCACGGGCGACGTGGGACGGTCGACGGTCTCCGGGGCGGCGAGCACCACCACGAACGCGACGGCCAGCGCCACGACGAACACGACGTACGGCACCATGAGCGGCTGCCCGACGAACTCCGCGAGCGCTCCTCCGACGAGGGCGCCGAGCGACAGCCCGCCGAGGTTCACGACCCCCGCAACCACGCCCGCCCCACCGGCCGACGACTGCGAGCCCGTCGCCCGGACCCGCAGCTCGCCGAGGTGCGCGGTCGCCGTCGCCGTCAGGAGCCCGACCCCGAGCCCGGTCACGAGCCGGGCGACGATGAGGCCGCTGACGTCGTTCCAGAGCAGGAAGAGCACCGCTGCGACGAGCTCGAGCGCCACCGACACGAGGATGAGCGGGCGCCGTCCGTGCACGTCGCTGAGGTGTCCGGCGAGGTACAGGGACCCGACGACGCCCACGCCGTACGCCGCGAAGACCACGGTCGTCGTGAAGGTCGGGAAGCCGTCGCGTGCCTGGTAGATGACGTAGAGCGGTGCGGGCACGGTCGCGAACGCCATCACCGCGAGGAACGCGAACGCCACGGCCCAGAACCCGACGCCGTGCCGACGGCGCGTGTGCGCTCGTCGTCCACGCGGGGCGGCGACGCGCTCGCTCGCGGTGGCGACGGTCGACGACGTGGGAGCGGATGCGGTGGCGGTTGACATGCTCCGATCGTGCCGCCGAACACCCATCGAGTCCAACGGATGCTCTTGATGTCGTCCATCGACCTGATCGATACTGAACCGGTGGAGACCCGCCTGCTCGAACAGTTCGTCACCGTCGCCGCCGAGGGCAGCGTCACCCGCGCCGCCGAACGGCTCTGGGCGGCGCAGTCCACGGTGTCCGCGGGGATCGCGTCACTCGAGCGGAGCTTCGGGGTCCGGCTGTTCGACCGCACCGGACGGCACCTCGTGCTGACGACCGCTGGTGAGGACCTGCTCCCCCACGCCCGCGGCGTGCTGGAGTCCCTCGACCGGATGCACGACCTCGCGACCGTCGACGACGCCGACCTGCGGGGACGGGTCCGGCTCGGCATCTTCACGAGCATGGACATCGTCGACCTCACGGGCGTACTGCGGCGGTTCCGGCAGCGGCACCCGCTGGTCGCGGTGGAGCTCATGACCTCGCCCTCCGGGACGACCGGGCTCGTGCAGGATCTGGTCGCCGGGCGGCTCGACATCGCCTACACGGGCCTCCCGGCGGTCCCGGCCGGGGTCGAGGTGGCGCCGCTCCGAGAGATGCCGTTCCGGGTCTTCACCGCCGCCGACCACCGGTTCGCCGGTCGTCGGTCGGTCTCGCTCGCCGAGCTCGCCGACGAGCCGTTCATCGACACGGCGCACGGCTTCGGCAACCGGATCATCCTCGACACCGCGCTGGAGCGACTCGGGATCCGGCGGCGGATCGTCGCGGAGATGAACGACATGCCCGCGGTGATCCGGTTCGCGTCGGCCGGCCTCGGTGTCGGCGTCGTCCCGGACTCCGGGGTGCGCCACGACGGTGCGGTGCTCGAGCTCGAGGACGAGGTCGACCCCCTGCGCATCGGCCTCGCGATGCGGACGAGTCCGGAGCCGAACCGAGCGGTGCGCACGCTGGCGCGCGACATCGTGGCGGCGCGCGTCGACGTCGCTGCGCAGCCGGGCTGAGCGGCCGGATTCCCGTCGTACCCCACCGACGGCCTGGAGGCGCGGGTCGTCCCCGCCACGCGCCTCCAGGCCGTCAGTCCCCCCAGATCTCCCCGACGATCGCACCCAGCAGGTTGTCGGTCGGGAAGTTGGTCTGGTCGATCACGACCCATGCCGTGCCGCGCGTGTAGTACGTGTACGCGCGGTCGACGTCGTACGGCTCGACGTTGGACACGGTCTGGCAGACGGTCCCGTGATCGCGCTCGCTGCAGGTCCCACCCTCGCCCCGGATGACGGCGAGGTTCTCGCTGATCGCCTCGGGGGTCGACTCACCGGCCATGATCCCCAGCCCGGTCACGTCTGCCTGGGGGTCCCGCCAGACGCACCGCAGCGATATGTCGTCGCCCGTCTCCCGCTCGAGGTCGCGGTACTCCTCCGGGGTGTCCGGGAGCGACGGCTTGATCTGCACGAGCGGTGTCTCACCGAAGAACCGGTCGTAGTCGGACGACGGGACGAGTGCACGGCAGTCGGTCGGGATCGTCGCCGTCGTGTTGACCGGGGTCGGGCGTGGTGTCGGGCGCTGGGTGATCGGCGCGGACGTCGGGGTCGTCGCGGAGGGCGACGGCTCCGGCTGTTGCGTCCGGGTGGGCGCGGCGACGGGCGTCTCCTGCTGCGACAACGACAGGGCCACGGCGCCCGTTGCGGTCCCGATCGCCAGCAGGCCGATGACGCCGAGCGCGATGCCCGGACGGAACCGACGCCGCTTCGGACGCGGGGTGGCACGTTCGAGGACGTTCTGCTTCATCGAGACGAGCATGCGCTGCAGGTCGTCTCCCTCGGGGGGCTCAGTGTTCATCGTGCATCACCACCTTCTTGAGTCGGCGTCGGGAGCGGGAGACCCGCTGGGTGACCGCACCGACGCTGAGGCCCAGCATCTCGGCGGCCTCGGCGTAGGAGTGCCCCTCGAGGAGGCACAGTTCGCAGATGCGTCGGTCGGTCTCGGGCAGCGCGGCGATCTCGTCGCGGACCCAGCGGAGGCGCTCACGGGCCTCGGCGTGGTCCTCGGGTGCGGCGAGCTGCTCGGGGAGTTCGTCGGCGCGACGGCGGGCTTGCTTCCGGCCGGTGTTGAACGCGTGGTTCCGGCAGACGACGAGCAGCCACGGGAGCATCGTGTCCGCGGGGAGTTCGAGGGTCTCGGCACGCTGCCAGAGCGTCAAGAAGGCGTCCTGCACGATCTCCTCGACGTCCTGGCGGTCGTCGACGAGTGCCCAGGCGTAGCGGGTGAGGGTCGCGGCGTACCGGTCGAACGCCCGGGCGAGCGCGCTCTTGTCGCCCCGTGCCATCGCACGGACGATCGCCTCGTCCGTGTCGGTGCCGGTCGTCACGTCCACATCCCACCTCCTTCACTCCAGAGGTGTCGGCTGCACGCGCGATCGTGACAGGACCGTGGCGAAAACGTGATCCCGGGCGTGTCGGTCGCCCGAGCGGCTCAGGCGTCGAGCAGGTGCGCGATGCCGGCGACCGAGCGCTTCGCCGCAGCCGAGGTCGACAGGTACCCGACGAGGACGATCCCAGCTCCGATCCCGACGACGATCCACCACATCGCGTGCGTGGCCACGGCGAACCCGGCGCCGACGGTCGCGACCGCACTCGCGCCGGTCACGGTGCCGGCGAGTGCGACCCCGAGCGACACCCCGGTCTGCCGGCTCGTCGACGCGACGGCCGCAGCGGACCCGGATTGCGCGCGGGGCATGCCCGAGACGGCCGTGTTCGTGATCGGCGCGTTCACCATGCCGAACCCGAACCCGAACAGCACGAAGGCGACGACGAGCACCCACATCGGTGTCGTGGCGTCGATCGTCGTGAGGATCGCCCCGGCGCCGCCGACGCCGATGCCGGCGAGGACGAGCGGGACCCGGGTGCCGATCGAGCCGACGAGCCGCCCGGACAGCGGCGAGACGAGCATCGTCGCGACCGCCGCGGGCAGCGTCCACAGGCCGGCCTGGAACGGCGACATGCCCCGGACCTCCTGCAGGTAGAGCGCGTTGAGGAAGAGGAACGCCCCGTTGGCGCCGAACGCGCCGATCGCGGTGACGACCGCGGCCGAGAACGGGATGCTCCGGAAGAACCGGACGTCGATGAGCGGTTCGCGGCGACGGCGCTCGACGGCGACGAGCACGACGAGGGACGCCGCGGCGAGGACGAACAGCCCGAGGGCGGCCGGTGACGTCCAGCCGAGCCGCGGCCCCTCGATGAGCCCGCCGACGAGCGTCGCCAGGAGCACGATCACGAGCACCTGGCCGACGGGGTCGAGGCGGCGGGGCTTCGGCGACTTCGACTCGGGGACGAACAGGAACGTCAGCACGATCGCCGCGATGCCGATCGGCACGTTGATCCAGAAGATCGCGCGCCAGCCGACGGTGTCGGTCAGCGCGCCGCCGACCAGCGGCCCGAGCCCCATCGACACACCGACGACGGCACCCCAGACGCCGACGGCACGGGCACGCTCCTTCGCGTCGTCGAAGGTGGCGGTGATGATCGACATCGCGACCGGGTTCATCATCGAGCCGCCCACCGCCTGGACCATGCGGAAGACGACGAGCCAGCCCACCCCGGGCGCGAGCGAGCAGAGCAGCGACCCGACCGTGAAGAGCGCGAGCCCGATCTGGAAGGTGGTGCGGCGGCCGATGCGGTCGGCGGCGGAGCCGGAGAGCAGCAGCAGGCTGGCGAGGACGAGCGTGTAGGCGTCGATCGTCCACTGCAGCCCGGAGATCGAGCTGCCGAGTTCACGCCCGATCGAGGGCAGGGCGACGTTCACCACGGTGGCGTCCATCGAGACGATGAAGAGGCTCATGCAGCAGACCGCGAGGATGAGGTACCGGTGCCGGTACCGCTGCGGCAGGCCCGGGTCGCCCTGGAACGGCCGCCGTGACAGCACCGCGGGGGCGGTCTCCGACTCAGTGGAAGTCGTTGCCGTCTCCTTCACCCGGGGTCTTGTGACCACCGAGCATGTCGTTGTCGTCCTGGTCGCTCGTCGAGGCGAGCTGCAGCATCGCGAGGACGACCACGACGACGATGAACGCGATGCCGAGGAAGATCGCGGCGAGCTGGAGCTCACGCGTGGCGAGCAGCACGACGAGCCCGGTGAAGACCGCGACGATCGCGGAGATCCCGAGGAGCTCGACCGGGCGCAGGCGGTCGCGACGGCTGGGGGTGGTCATGCGTGTGGTGCTCCGTCCGGGGTTGCGGCCGGGGCCGCCGTTCCCCACTTGTGCGAGAGGCCGGCGATCACGTGGAAGACCGCGGTGATGGCGAGGTAGGCGCCGAGCAGGCCGACGAGGACGATCGAGGCGTCCAGCGTGCCGGTGACCCGCTCGACACCGCCGAGCTCCTGCGAGTAGTCGGGCGGCGTCACCAGGAAGGCGACGGCGAGCAGCAGCGTCAGGCCGCCGACGGTCGTCCAGTCGCGCGCGAACGGCGAACGCTCACGGGCGCGGAGCCCCTGCGTGAGCTCGAGCGCCCCGGTGAGGACGGCGAAGGCGACGACGACCGCGATGAACGCCGGCAGGCCGAGGCCGTTGCACGCGAACGCGGCGACCGCGGCGACGAGGGTGATCACCGCCTGCAGGAGGGTCGTCCGGCGCGACCGTCCGTCCGCCGGGAGCCGCGTCGTGCCCGCGAGCAGCAGCACGAGTCCGTCCACCGCCGCGAACCCACCGAACAGCAGCAGGCCGTAGCCCGCCGCGTGGTTGGACGAGAAGGTGATGACGATGGCCACGATCGCGGCTGGCACGGCCCGGAGGACGGGGATCGGCCAGTACCGCGCGCGCTGGCCGGAGTCGTCCACGGAGTCGGACACGAGACCTCTTTCGGGCATGCGGATCGTGGTTCGATCCTACCGCCGCACGGTGCAGCGGCCGACCGCGCGGGGCGATCGGCCGCTGAGGATGCTCGAACCAGCAGGCGTCAGCGAGGGGTCAGCGGGGCCTCGACCCGACCTCGTCCTCCGCCGCACGTCGGCGCGCACGCCGCCGCGCGAGCCACCAGCACGTCGCCCCGGCCGCCACACCGACGGCGGCCACCGCCGCGACCACGCCGAGGTCCTCCGTGCCGGTGTAGGCGAGCGCTCCGGTCCGGGCTGGCCTGGCGTGCCCGCCGTCTCCACCGTCCCCGGCGGGACGGGCCCCGCGGTCGTCGGGCGCCCGGTCGCGCGGACCCGTGTCAGCGTCCCCGCCGTCACCCGGCCCGTCGGGGCCGCCGTCGCCACCGCCGTCGCCGCCGGGGACCACCACGATCCCGACGCCCGGCGAGGGGTCGCCGCCGTCCGGATCGCTCGGCGACGTCGCGGTCGCGACGTTCACCACGTCCGACCCGTCCCCGGAGTACGCCGGGTCGAGCTGCGCGCGGACTCGGAACGACACGGTCTCCCCCGCGGCGAGCGCGGCACCGGAGCGACAGGTCACGTCCTGCCCCTCGGCCGTGCAGTCGTCCGGCGACCCGACGAACCGCATCGCACTCGGCAGCTCGTCGACCGCCCCGACGTCCTCGGCGGTACCCGGGCCCCGGTTGCGGGCGGTGATCGTGTACTCGACCTCGTCACCGGGCTCGACCGCGGTCGAGGGGGACACGGACTTGTCCGTCTCGACGTGTGCGTCCACCCGGGCGGCGACCGTGGTGCTCGCCGCCGAGGTGTTGTCGTCCTCGTTCGTGTCGGCGGTGCGGGGCGCCGGTCGGATCGTGGCGACGCTCTCGAGCGTGCCCTCGGCGTCGTCGGCGGTGCGGCCGCGGATCGTCACCGTGGCCGTCCCGTCGCGCGGCAGGCCGAGATCGGTGGCGACGTCGCCGGTGCCCGATTCGGTCCCGCACGACGACCCAGCGGCCGCCGAGCAGGTCCACGTGACGTCGCGCAGGGCGTCGGGCACGTCGACCTCGAGCGCGCTCGGGTCCGACGCGTTCACGCCGGCGTTCCGTGCGGTCACCGTGTACTCGACGTCGGCACCCGCCGGGACGCTCGGCGCGAGGTCGTGCGTGACGGCGACGTCCGTCGGGGTCCAGACGCGCAGGGCGTCGACCTCGTGCACGTTGACGTGGCTGCCCGTCGCCCCCGCGAAGCCGAGGCGGAGCGTGCTCGGCAGCGGTGCCTGGCCGTCGCCGTGCAGGGGGACCCGGTCGAGCACGGTCCGCATCCGGTCCCCGTCCTGCAGCCGGACGGTGACCGCGAGTTCTCCGGCGTCACCGGGGAGCAGGGTCACGCGGACCTTCCGGAGCGTCGCCCCGGCGGTCTCCGTGCCACCGGGAGCGGGGGCAGCGCCGACCCAGCGGTAGCCGAGCACCCCGTCGCCGGAGCCACGGATCGACACGGTGTCCGGGCGCGCCCCGGGACCGGAGTAGTTGATCGGCGTCGAGAAGTTGCCGTAGTGGTCGACCGCGATGCCCGCGAAGCCGCCGGGCACCCCGGGCAGGTCGCAGGAGAGGCCACCGCCCTGGGACGTCTCGCGTCGGCACGCGTACCCGAGCCCGGCCCCGAACGACCCGACGCCCTGCTCGGCGGCGCCGTCCGCGAGGAACAGCAGCAGGCCGTCGGCACCCGGGTCGTCCACGTCGCGGTACATCGCGTAGCTGAACTCGATCTCGAGCCCGAGGTCGGACGGGAACGTGTCCTGCATCGACCACGCTCCCGCCTGGTCCTTGACGTCGTCGGTCAGCCGGAGCCGACCGTCGACGATCGCCGCGTCGCCGTGCAGGGCGCCGCCGGCAGCGGTGGAGAACTGGTTCTCGTAGGGGAAGGCGAGCTCGTCGGCCGAGGAGGCCGACGGCACGAGGCCGGGTGCCGCGAGGACACCGAGCGCGGTCAGGACGGACGCGACGGCCGCGACGCGGCGGAGCCGGCGTGACCTGGCGGGCGGTCGACCGCCCGGCGGGGTGTTGGGAGCTGTCATGCCCCGATCGTCGCGACCGGAGGGTCCCCGTCAGGCGGGCATCGGCCGATCTGTGGAACGCGTCCCCGCGCCTCCTGGCTGTGGAGGAAGAGTCCGGCTCAGCGCAACCAGACGGTGGTCTCCCCGGGGAGCACCCCGTCGCCGAGCGGACCGGACGACACGACGACCTCGCCGGCGGGCAGCTCCACCGGCTCGGTCCCGAAGTTCGTGACGGAACGCCACCCGTCGTGCCGCGCGAACGCCACGACCCCGTCCGGCGCCTCGATCCACGCGAGGTCCTCGCCCCGCTGCAGGTCCCGTCGGGCAGCGGTCGCCGCGCGGTACAGGGAGAGGGTCGACGCGGGGTCGCCGTCCTCCGCCTCGACCGAGGACGCCCCGAAGTCGGCCGGTTGCGGCAGGTGCGGTGCGACCGCCCCGAACCCGAACGACGGCCCGGACGTCGTCCACGGGATCGGCACGCGACACCCGTCCCGCCCCTTCACGGTGTGCCCGGTGCGGATCCACTTCGGGTCCTGCAGCACCTCGTGCGGGATCGCCGCGGCCTCCTGCAGCCCGAGCTCCTCGCCCTGGTAGACGTACGACGAACCGGGCAGCGCCAGCATCAGCAGCGTCGCCGCCCGCGCCCGCCGGAGCCCCCGTGCACGATCGAGCGACGGTGTCGTGCCGTCGGTCATGAGCCACGCGTCGGTGTCCGTGCCGTCCGGCAGGCCGTACCGGGTCGCGTGCCGGACAACGTCGTGGTTCGACAGCACCCACGTGCTCGATGCCCCGGACTGCGCCGACGCCGACAGGTTCCGGTCGATGATGCCCCGGAACGCCGCGGCGTCGAACGGCGCCTCGAGCAGGTCGAAGTTGAAGGCCTGCCCGAGCTCGGTCGGCCGGGCGTAGAGCACGCGGCGCGGCGCGGGCGCCCAGGCCTCCGCCACGGCGGCTCGCGGCGGGTCGTACTCGTCGAGCACCCGGCGCCACGCCGCGAAGATCTCGTGCACCTCGTCGCGGTCGTAGAGCGGGTCGGAGCCGTCCAGCGGCAGGTGGTGCTCGTCGGACGGACGGTACGGGGTCGACAGGTCCTTCGCCAGGCCGTGCGCGACGTCCACCCGGAAGCCGTCGACCCCGCGGTCGGACCAGAAGCGCAGCGTGTCCTCGAAGTCGGCACGGACCTCCGGGTTCGACCAGTCGAGGTCCGGCTGCTCGGGCGCGAACAGGTGCAGGTACCACTGGCCGTCGGGCACGCGGGTCCAGGCGCTGCCGCCGAAGTTCGACACCCAGTCGCTCGGCGGGAGCGACCCGTCGGCACCGGCACCGTCCCGGAACACGTACCGAGCGCGTTCGGGCGAGCCGGGGCCCGCGGCGAGCGCGGCACGGAACCACGCGTGCTCGTCCGAGGTGTGGTTCGGGACGATGTCCGCGATCAGCCGGATGTCGTGCTCGTGGAGGGCACGGACCAGTGCGTCGAAGTCGTCGAGTGTGCCCAGGCGATCGTCGACGTCCCGGTAGTCGGCGACATCGTAGCCGCCGTCCGCCAGCGGCGAGGGGAAGAACGGCGACAGCCAGACCGCGTCGACGCCGAGCGACGCCAGGTAGGGCACGCGGCTCGTCACGCCCGCGAGGTCGCCGAGCCCGTCGGCGTCCGTGTCCGCGAAGCTCCGCGGGTAGACCTGGTAGACGACGGCGTTCCGCCACCAGTCCGGGTCGGTCGTGCGGGGCGTGCTGGCCGGCGTCCGAAGCGTGCTCACGTCGCCAACGTACCGACGATCCACCGGACCGGGAATAGGGGTCCACGCGCACGCATTGGTTGTCGATGACACCTTTCCGTCACAGAACCAGTAAGGATCCCCGATGACGAACGTCCTCGCCCTCGTCGGCAGCCTCCGCGCCGAGTCCATCAACCGCAAGCTCGCCGAGGCGGCTGCGCACCACGCCCCGGAGGGCATCGAGCTGTCGACCTTCGACGGCATCGTCGACCTGCCCTTCTACAACGAGGACATCGACGGCGACACCCCGCCCGCCTCGGCCGTCGCCTTCCGCGACGCGGTCGCCGCCGCCGACGCCGTCCTGCTCGTCACCCCCGAGTACAACGGCACCATCCCGGCCGTCCTGAAGAACGCGCTGGACTGGGGCTCGCGTCCGTTCGGCGCCTCGCCGCTGTCCGGCAAGCCGCTCGCCGTCATCGGGTCGGCCTTCGGCCAGTTCGGCGGCGTCTGGGCGCACGACGACGCCCGCAAGGTCGCCGGGATCGCCGGCGCGAAGGTGCTCGAGGACGTCAAGGTCGCCATCCCGCAGTCGGTGGTCCGGTTCGCCGAGACCCACCCGCGCGAGGACGCCGAGGTCACCACGCTCGTCCAGGGCGCCCTCACCGCGCTCGCCGAGGCGACCGAGGAGCAGGCCGCAGCCTGACGACGTCACGTACGTGACGACGGACGGGAGGCGCGGTGCCGGCCCGCACCGCGCCTCCCGTCCGTCCACGGGTGCGGGAGACCGCATCCCGTGAGATCCCTAGACGCTCTAGCAACGAGACGGGCTACCCTGAACGCCATGTCCACGCAGGAGATCACGGAAGCGTCCGGGTACTGGTTCCCCGATGACGACGCGACCCAGCGGGGCGTCACCGTCCTGAACGCCCTCCGCCGGTACCGCGCCGCCGAGACCGCGATGCGTCGACGCACCCGCGACTCGATGGGCATGGGCGAGACCGACCTGCTCGCGGTGCGCTTCCTGTTGCAGGCGCAGCGCGCCGGGCGCACCGTGAAGCCGAAGGACCTGGCGGCGTACCTCAAGATCTCGTCGGCCTCGACCACGATCCTCATCGACCGCCTCGTGAAGTCGAACCACGTCCGCCGCGACCCGCACCCGACCGACCGCCGCGCGCTCGTGATCACCCCGACCACCGAGACCGACGAAGAGGTCCGTGCGACCCTCGGCATCATGCACCGTCGGATGATGGGCATCGCCGAGGGACTCTCCCCCGAGGACGCCCGCGTCGTCGCCGTGTTCCTCGAGCAGATGCGCTCCGCCGTCGACCAGGTCGACCCCGCCGTCACGCACTGATCGGACCACGGGGGACGCGTCCTCTGAGCGGACGTCCTGCCGCACCGCGTAGACCGGTCTGGTACCGGTCACCAACGCGGAAGGAACCGATCATGCACGCATCGGACAAGCTCGCCAAGAACCTCCAGGCGGTCCTCGTGGACCTCATCGACCTGCACCTGCAGGGCAAGCAGGCACACTGGAACATCCTCGGGACCAACTTCCGGGACCTCCACCTCCAGCTCGACGAGATCGTCGACGCCGCCCGTGAGTTCGCCGACGACACCGCCGAGCGCATGCGCGCCCTGTACGCGGTCCCGGACGGCCGCTCGAGCACCGTCGCGGCGTCGAGCCACCTCGACCAGTTCCCCGAGGGTGAGATCACCACGCACGACGCCATCGACCAGGTGACGCTCCGCCTCTACCAGGCGACCGGCACCATGCGCGACGTCCACGACGAGGTCGACGAGGAAGACCCGACGACGGCCGACCTGCTGCACGGCTTCATCGAGCGCCTCGAGCAGCTCGCGTGGATGGTCTCGGCCGAGAACCGCGCACCGAGCACCCCGCTCGCCTCGGCCACCACGCCCGCGGTCGCGGACGCCTCGGCGCACGCGTAGCGGCCACCAGGTGGACCTCGGGATCCAGGGCAAGACCGCCCTGGTCTTCGGCGCGGACTCCGGCATCGGCTGGAACACGGCTCGCATCCTCCTCGCGGAGGGTGCGACCGTGGTCGTGTCGGACCTCGACCAGTCGCAGCTCGACAACAGCGCCGACCAGCTCGAGGCGCCGTACGGCAGGCTGCACGCCTTCGCCGCGGACGTCACGAGCGCCGCGAGCCTGGCCGACCTGCACACCAGGGTGCGCGACGCCGTCGGCGAGATCGACATCCTCGTGCAGTCCTCCGGCGTCACGGGCGCCCAGGGCCTGTTCCACGAGATCGACGAACAGGGATGGCTCGACACCATCGACGTCGACCTGATGGGGCCGGTGCGGATCACGCGTGAGTTCATCGGCGACCTGCGCCAGGGCGGCTGGGGTCGCATCGTCTACCTCGTGTCCGAGGACGCGTCGCAGCCGTACGACGACGAGCTCCCCTACTGCGCGGCCAAGGCCGGGGTGCTGTCCTTCGCGAAGGGCCTCTCCCGCACCTACGCGAAGGAGGGCCTGCTCGTGAACACCGTGTCGCCGGCGTTCATCCACACGCCGATGACCGACGCGATGATGAAGAAGCGTGCCGAGGAGACCGGCCAGACCTTCGACGAGGCGATCGCGTCGTTCCTCGACGACGAGCGCCCGTACATGGAGCTGCAGCGTCGCGGCGAGCCGGAGGAGGTCGCGAACGTCATCGCGTTCCTCTGCTCCGACCTCGCCAGCTTCGTGAACGGCTCGAACTACCGGGTCGACTCCGGCTCGGTCGCAACGATCTAGGAGACGCCATGACCGACTTCCGCTACCTCGTCGTCGGCGGCGGGATGGTCGCCGACGCTGCTGCCCGTGGCGTCCGCGAACTCGATGCCGATGGCTCGATCGGCATCATCAGCGAGGACGTCGACCGGCCGTACGCCCGGCCGGCGCTCTCGAAGAAGCTGTGGACCGACCCGGACTTCAGCTGGGACGAGAAGGTCGACCTGCACACCGAGGAGACCGGCGCGACGTTCGTGCTCGGCACCGCGGTGACGGCGATCGACCGCGCGGCGAAGACCGTCACGACCTCGGACGGGCACACCCACGGCTACGAGCGACTGCTCCTCGCGACCGGCGGCAAGCCCCGCGGGCTCCCCGGGCTGTCGCCGTCCGACCGGGTGCTCGACTACCGGAGCGCCACCGACTACCGACGCCTCCGCGAGCTCGCCGACGCCGGGGCCCACGTGGCCGTCGTCGGTGGCGGGTACATCGGCACCGAGATCGCGGCCGGCGTCGTGCAGAACGGCGCCCGGGTGACGCTCGTCGACCCGGACGAGGTCGTCGGCGGCCGGATGTTCCCGGAGGACCTCGCCCGGGCGTTCCAGCAGCGCTTCGTCGACCACGGCGTGGAGCTCCGGCTCGGGCGCCGGGTGGACCACGGGTCCGAGCACGGGGGTGGCGTCACGCTGACCCTCGACGACGGGTCCGGGGTGTCCGCCGACGCGGTCGTGGTCGGACTCGGCATCGAACCGGCGACCCGGCTCGCCGCCGACGCCGGGCTCACCGTCCGGGACGGCATCGTCGTCTCCTCGACGCTCCTCACCGACGACGACTCGGTGTTCGCCGCCGGCGACGTCGCCGAGTACCCCGACCGGATCCTCGGCACGCGCCGGGTCGAGCACGTCGACAACGCGCAGCAGCAGGGCCGGCAGGCGGGGCGCAACCTCGCCGACGCCGACGAGACCTACGACCACACGCCGATGTTCTACTCCGACGTCTTCGACATGGGGTACGAGGCCGTCGGGCAGGTCACCACGAAGCTGCGCACGGTCGAGGACTGGCAGGACCCGACGGTCACAGGTGTCGTCTACTACCTCGACGACGACGACCTCGTGCGCGGCGTCCTGCTCTGGAACGTCTGGGACAAGACCGACGAGGCCCGCAAGGTCCTCGCCGAGGCCCACGCGCTCACGCCGGACATGCTGATCGGGCGCATCACGCCGTAGCGTCGCGTCCACACTGGAGGCGCGGTGCCGGCTGACGAGACCGGCACCGCGCCTCCAGTCGGTCGCGTCCGCCCGCGGGCCGGTCCGCGGGATCAGCCCGCCTTGCGGGTCTCCGGAGCCACCTCGTCGACGATCTCGCGGCGATCCGCCGGGTCGACCGGCAGGTCGTCGCCGTCCGCCATGGCGACCGCGTGCGCGGACTTCGCCGCCTCGAGCGTCTCGTCGTCGTTCTTCGCCATGCCGAGCAGTTCGACGAAGCGCGACTTGACGAGCATCCAGGCTTCGCGCGGGCCGAGCCGCGACAGGTCCGACGCCGTCGAGTCGTCGCGGACGCGCTGCAGCGAGGACACGCCGCGGTCGGGGAGCCGGCCGGCGACGTGGTCCACCGCGAGCCGCGCAACCGCGTCCGCCTGTGCGTGCATCACCGAGTGCGCGCCGTCGACGACCTCACGCAGCACCGCGTACGGGAACACCCGGGCGAGCCGACGCACCCAGTCCCGCGGGACCATCGCGTCGTGCTCCCCGCGCACGATGAGCGTCCGTGCCTGCACGTGGGCGGCGCGCTCCTCGATCGGGAAGGCGATCATCCGCGGCAGCACCTTCGAGAACCAGTGCCAGCCGCACAGGGCGTACGCCGTGATGCCGTGCCAGCGGACGGCCGCCGGCTCGTGCAGCGTGGACCGGAGGAACCGGAACGCCGACTGCCGGACGGTGCGCGCGTGCGAGTCGACCACCGGGCTGATGAGCACCAGGTCGGAGATGTCCGGACGACGCGCTGCCACCTCGGTCACGACCTGGGTGCCCATCGAGTGACCGACGAGCACCGGGTCGACGAGCCGGAGGCCGTCGATGACCTTCTCGACCGCGTCGGCGTACCGCTCGATCGAGACCTTCCCGCGGAATCGCGGGACACCGGCGAACCCAGGCAGGTCGAGGGCGTGCACGGGGCCGTTCTCGTTGAGGTGCGGGGCGAGCCGCTCGTAGTAGGTGGCGGCGATGCCGAGCCCCGCGACGAGCAGGAAGGCGCGGTCGCCGGGTTCGCCGACGGAGCTGACGCGCACGTACGTACCGTCGACCGCGACCCGGTCGACCTCGACCGTGACGTCGGCGTTCTCGGCCTCGCCCAGTCGCTTCGCGGGGTCCGGTGTCGCGTCCGTGCGCTCGTCGTCCACTTCGGTCTCCTCGGGTCGGGCGTCGCTCCTCGGTTCGGGCGATCGCTCAGGATACCCGCGGCGCCCCCGATCCCGCCGTCGGCGCCCCGTCAGCCGCTGAAGGTGTTCGCGGGGAACCCGTGCACCCGCGTCGGCACCGCGAGGACGGCACCGGAGTGCGGGTGCGCGACGAGCTGCTCCTCGGTGAGGTTCTCCCGCGCCGAGGCGACGAACAGCGTCGACATGTCCGGGCCGCCGAACGCCACCGACGTCACGTTCGGCACCGGGAGCTCGACGGTCTCGAGGTGCGACCCGTCCGGACCGTACCGCTCGACCCGACCGCCGCCGTAGACCGCGCTCCACGAACAGCCCTCGTCGTCGCGGACGAGCCCGTCGTGCGCGGACCCGACGACGAACGGCTCGAGCTCGCCGAGCTCCCCGTCGGGGCCGTACGACCCGCGGTAGATCGTCGACGCGCTCGTGTCCGTGACGTACATGACCGTGCCGTCCTCCGACCACTCGATGCCGTTCGTCACGCCGAAGCCGCCGCGGAGGAGTCTCGTGGTGCCGTCCGGCTCGATCGAGTACAGGGCACCGTCAGGCTCCCCCGTGGTGAGGTTCATGCTGCCCACGAGGAACCGGCCGAACGGGTCGCACTTGCCCTCGTTGAACCGGAGGCCGGCCGTGGCGTGCTCGACCCGGGCGATCTCACGCTCGACGACGCCCTGGGCGTCCATCACGACGACGGAGTCGCCGAGGGCCGCGACGAAGCCACCGCCCGCGCGGGGCTGGAAGCTCGCCAGTGGAGGCGACAGCTGCACGGTGGACGTGACCGTGCCGTGGGCGTCCGCGGTGGTGAGGGTGCCGAGGGTGATGTCGACCCACCGCAGCTCGTTCGTCCCGGGGTCCCACACGATGCTCTCCGCGAGGACGGCCCCGGCGTCGGAGAAGACGGTCACGGGTCCGGTCGTCGCGCTGCTGCTCATGACACCGGTCTACCGGTGCCGCCTCCGTGCGCGTCCACCGTGTCCGTGTCAGAGGCGGGCGTAGCGGGCGCGGAAGAAGCTGTAGATGCCGAAGGCCACGAACCCGATGCCGACGGCGACGAGCACGACCGCCCCGCCCGGCATCGAGCGGAGGGCGTCGAACGCCCCGTCCAGTCCGGTCGCCTGGTCGGGGTCGCTCCGGAAGCCCGCGACCGCGATGAGCACGCCGACGACCACCACGGCGATCCCCTTCAGCACGTACCCCACGACGCCGAGCACGGTGACGACGCGTTCGAGCGGCTGGCGCGGGCGCACGAGCTGCTTCCAGAACGAGCGGCGGCAGCCGATCACCACGAGGCCGACGCCGATCGCGACGGCGACCGCGGCGACGAGCAGCAGGAGGAACACGCCGCCGGGCGTCGCGAGCGCCTTCGCGGCAGCACTCCGCGAGGACCCGCTCGAACTCGTGCCGGCTCCGACCGCGTAGGACGCTGCCGAGTACGCGATGAGCCCGTAGACCACGGCCTTCCCGACGTTCTTCAAGCGGTTGCCCCAGGCGCGGGCGCTGTCCGTCCTCCCACCGACCACGGCTTCGAGCACCAGCCGGATCGTCAGCGCAGCACAACCGACGGCCATGACCCAGAGCAGGACGACCCCGCCGGGGACCGCGGCGAGCTGCTGCAGCGCACCCGACTGGTCGGTCTCGCTGCCCGAGGACGCGTTGCCGACACCGAGCAGGATCGCCAGGTAGCCGATCAGCAGGTGCACGATGCCGCTGCCGACGAACCCGGCGCGCGCCGTCAGCTCGAACCACCGGCTGTCGGCCACGCGCTTCGCTCCACGACCGGTCTTCCGGGCCGCCTGTTCCGCCTGTTCACTCACGCCATCGAGCGTGCCCGACGGAACGGGCCCTGTCCGGCAGGGGCGGTGACACCCGGCCGTCTGGCAGTCGGGAGGCGCGGTGCGGGCCCGCACCGCGCCTCCCGACTCGGCGTGGCGGCGACGTCAGTCGCCCTTCACGTTGACGACCTGCCGCAGCGTGTGCCGGATCGACACGAGCTCCGAGGCGTCGGCCATGACCTGGTCGATCGGCTTGTACGCCGCCGGGATCTCGTCGAGGAACGCGTCCGTGTCGCGGTACTCGATGCCGACCATCGCCTCGCGCAGCTGGTCGTGCGTGAACGTCCGACGTGCCGCGCTCCGCGAGAACAGCCGGCCCGCTCCGTGCGGCGACGACTCGAGCGACGGCTTGTTGCCGAGGCCCTCGACGACGTACGACGCGGTGCCCATCGACCCCGGGATCAGACCGGGCTGGCCGGCCGTCGCCTGGATCGCACCCTTCCGGGAGACCCACACCGACTTCCCCCAGTGCGTCTCGCGCTGCGTGAAGTTGTGGTGGCAGTTGATCCGCTCCTGCTCGTCGACCGGGGTGCCGACGACCTCGGACAGCTGCCGCACGACGCGGTCCATCATCTCCTCGCGATTGAGGAGCGCGAAGTGCTGCGCCCACCGCAGCTCGGCGATGTACCGGTCGAACTCCGGGGTCCCCTCGACCAGGTACGCCAGGTCGGGGTCGGGCAGCTCGATCCACCAGCGCTGCATGGCCTTCTTGGCGACCGCGATGTGCCGCTGGGCGATCTTGTTGCCGACGCCCCGCGACCCGGAGTGCAGGAACAGCCAGACGCGGTCCGCCTCGTCGAGGGACACCTCGATGAAGTGGTTGCCGGACCCGAGCGTGCCGAGCTGGTTGCGCCAGCCGCCGTGCGCTCCGGCGGGGTCGAACCCGGCTCCCTCGGCCAACGTCTCGAGCTCCGCGATCCGAGGCTCGGCCGTGGCGACGATCTTCCGGTTCGACGCACCGGCCGACAGCGGGATCGCCCGCTCGATCTGCTCGCGCAGCTCCTGCAGGTCGTCGGGCAGGTCGGCCTCGGTGAACTGGGTCCGGACCGCGATCATGCCGCAGCCGATGTCCACGCCGACGGCTGCCGGCATGACCGCGCCGAGGGTCGGGATGACCGACCCGACGGTGGCGCCGAGGCCCAGGTGGGCGTCCGGCATGAGGGCCAGGTGCGGGAACACGAACGGCATGCGAGCAGTCGTGCGGGCCTGCTGCTCGGTGTTGTCCTCGAGCATCGAGGCCCAGCTCAGCAGCCGGTCGGTGATCTTCTCCATTGCTTCGTCTCGCTTTCGTGACGGTCTTCGGTGACGGTCCGGGGCGAGGTCCTGCTGCCGTCCGGCACCACGAGGCGTGGCGTTCGGAGGGCAGCGTCGTGGAGAGGACGCCCCGGGCCGGGTGGGCACGGGGCGTCGGGTGACGTCGCGTGCCTACGCGGGATAGCGGTCGGACTGCTGCTGGTTGCGCTGTTCGGGCAGCACGAGGAGCGTGTCGAGCTGGAGCTCGACTCGCTGTTCGTGGTGCTGCACGGTGCGCACGCGCGGTCCTTCCGGTGGTGCCCGGGACGGGCGGTCCTGCCGATGGGCAGGAGGACGACAGTAGTGCGACACGCCCGGGGTGCACAAGCGCGACACGCCCGGGATGCGCTGGGCCCGGTGGCCGAGGGGTCAGGCGCCCCCGCGCTCGTCGAGTCGTGCTCGCAAGCGCTCGAGTGCCGGCACGGCCGCCACGAGCGCTCGCCGGTCGTCTACGGAGAGCGCGTCCATCGCATCGACGAGGACCCGCTCGGCGGATGCGTCGTAGTCCGCGAGGCGGCGTTGGGCGAGGCCGGTCAACCCGACCTCGGTACTCCGCCCGTCACCACGCGCGAGACGACGCTCGACCAGGCCGTCCCGCTCCATCGCCTGGACGAGGTTGCTCACCGTCGAGCGCGCGAGCCCGAGCGAACGGCCGAGTGCGGTGGGACTCGACCACCCGTCCTCCCCCAGACGCCGGAGCACCTCGATCTGCGCGTCGGGGATGTCGGGCAGGGCCACCGAGCGGCGGGCCGTGGCGAGCAGTGTCCGACGGAACGGGCCGATCTCCGCGCTCAACCGCCGCGCGACCCGGGGCAGGTCGGGGTCGTCCGGTCGCTTGTCCACACTCCCAGGGTAGTCACCGCAGATGCGCTTGCAACAAACGCACTTCGGGAGCAAACTCGAACCATGGACATCACCACCAGCGTCGAACACCCCGTCCCCGAACAGGACCTCTCCGGCATCGTCGGGCACCGCTTCGTCTACACGTACGCCAACGGGTGGCAGTACGAGATGTACGTCAAGAACGCCACGACGATCGACTACCGCATCCACTCCGGCATGGTCGGCGGGCGGTGGGTGAAGGACCAGCAAGTCGACCTCGTCGCGCTCACCACCGGCGTCTACAAGGTGTCCTGGAACGAACCGACCGGCACCAGCGTCGTCGTCACGGTCGTCCCCGGTGAGCGGGTCCTGCACGGCACGATCTTCTTCCCGCACTGGGTCGAGGAGGACGGCAGCAAGACGGTGCTGTTCCAGAACGACCACCTCGACCGCATGCGCGAGTACCGCGACCAGGGGCCCACCTACCCGATCTACGTCGTGCCCGAGTTCGCGCACATCACCCTGTTCGAGCACGTCGGCGAGGACGACGAGAGCGTCGTCGACACGGCGCCCGGCGACCTGCCCGCAGGCTTCGCGGACCGGTCGAACTGATGACCGTGTTCGCCCCGGTGACGCTCGAGCACGGCGGTCGCACCCTCCGCGGCTGGCAGCTCGGCACCGTCTCGCGGGACGCCTCCGCGGCCCTGCTCGTGCACGGCTTCGGCAGCACCGACACCGGCGGGCAGCAGCTGTTCGTGCAGACCGCGCGCACCCTGGCCGAGCACGGCTCCGCGGTCCGGTCGTACAGCCGGCTCGGGCACGGGACGAGCGACGGCGACTTCGCCGACATCACCATCGGCGACGAGGTCGACCAGGTCGTCGCGATGATCCGCACGCTCGCGGCGGACGCGGCCGGGCCCGTGCACGTCGTGGCGCACAGCCTCGGGGCGGTGGAGTCCGCCATGGCGGCCGCACGCGTGCCGGAACTCGTCGCGACGCTGACCCTGTGGTCACCGGCCGGTGTCGTCGTGGACGACATCGCACGGCACGACCGGATCCAGGGCCAGCCGCTCGCCCGGGCACGGGAACAGGGCTGGTTCGACTTCGGCGGCATGGCCCTCGGCACGGCGTTCATCGACGAGGTGACGGCCGGCCTCGACGTGTACGCGACGATCGACCGCTACACCGGTCCCGCCGAGGTCCTGCACGGCACCGCGGACCAGATCGTCCCCGTCCGGTACGGGCAGCGCTACGGCGAGGTGCTCCCCGGGGCGACGTTCACCGCGGTGGAGGGCGCCGACCACGGCTGGTCGTCCGTCCCGTGGCGACGGACGTTGCTCGACCACCTGGTCGCCTCGACGGGCGGCGGCGCCCGCTGACGGCTTCTCCACAGCCTGGAGGAACGGCGGGCGTCCTCCACGGCGGGGTACGCCCGCCTGATGGTCGGGCCCAGGGCGCGGGCAGGCTGGGAGCATGACCGAGCGGACCCGAGACACCCCTGACGTGATCGACGACGAGGAGCGCACCGACGGCTACGCACCGCTCCGGTCCTACGGCGCGATCGGCGACGGTCGGACGGTGGCGCTCGTCGCACGGGACGGCCGGATCGACTGGCTGCCCATCCCCTCGATGGACTCGCCGCCGGTCTTCGCGAGCATCCTCGACGCCGAGCACGGCGGACACATCGCCCTCCGGCCGGTCGACGCCGACGCCGAGGTCTCGCGCGAGTACCTGCCGGGCACGAACGTGCTCGTCACCACCTGGACCACGCGGTCGGGCTCCGTGACCGTGACCGACGCGATGGTGACCGGCGTCGCGGGACGCCTGCCCTGGGCCGAGGTCGCCCGGTGCGTGCAGGGTGTCGACGGCACGGTCGAGATGGAGTGGGCGGTGGTGCCGGGGACCCTGCTCAACACGGCCGAACCGAGACGTCTCGACACCGCGAACGGCGCCGTGATCGGCATCGACGGCATCACGATCGCCATCGTCGAGCAGGGTTTCGAGCCCGTGCACGACGACGGGCCCCGGTTCTCCGGCCGCTTCACCACGGCCGAGGGCTCGAAGCACATCCTGACCATCGTCGGGACCCACGACGAGCCGATCTTCATGCCCCGGCCGGAGAGCGCGCTCCAGGCGATGGACCGGACGATCGACAACTGGGCGACCTGGTCGGAGGAGTTCTCGTACGACGGGCCGTGGGCCGAGCCGGTGCAGCGGAGCGCCCTCGCCCTCAAGCTGCTCATCTTCTCGCCGACCGGCGCGATCGCAGCGGCGCCGACGACGAGCCTGCCCGAGGACCGCACCGGCGGCAAGAACTGGGACTACCGGTTCGCCTGGGTGCGCGACCTGTCCTACACGGTGCACGCGCTGACCCGCTTCGGGCTGCGCGAGGAGACCCACGCCGCGGTGTCCTGGGTGATGCGCACGATCGCCGAGCACGACGAGGACATGCCGATCTTCTACGAGCTCGACGGCTCGAAGAGCGACGGCGTCGAGGAGCGCGACGTCCCGGGCTGGAACGGCATCGGCCCCGTCACCATCGGGAACCGCGCCGGCGACCAGCTGCAGCTCGGGGTGTGGGGCGACGTCTTCGAGATCCTGCGCCAGTACGTCCGCGCCGGCAACGTCCTCGACCGGAAGACCGCGGCCGTCCTGCAGGAGCTCGCCGACGACGCCTGCCACCGGTGGGAGGAGGCGGACTCGGGCATGTGGGAGCTCCAGGACACGCAGCACTACGTCTCGAGCAAGATCGGCTGCTGGCAGGCGCTCGACGCCGCGGCCGAGCTGCACGAGGCCGGGATGATCGACGGGCCGCGCGACAAGTGGATCGAGAACCGCGAGCTCATCGAGCAGTGGGTCGCCGAGCACGGGTGGGACGAGGAACGCGGGTACTACGTGATGTACCCGGGCTCCGACAAGCTGGACACGTCGATCCTGCTGCACGCGATGAGCGCCTTCGACCGGGGTCCCCGCATGGAGTCGACCATCCGGGCGATCGAGGAGCAGCTGCAGCACGGCCCGCTCGTGTACCGGTACTCGGGCATGGAGTCCGAGGAGTCGCCGTTCGTGGCGTGCTCGTTCTGGCTCGCAGCCGCGATGGCCTGCGTCGGACGGGTCGACGACGCCCGCGACCTCATGGACGAGATGGTGGAGCAGACGAACGACGTCGGCATGTTCAGCGAGATGATCAGCGAGGACGGCACGTTCATGGGCAACATCCCGCAGGGGCTGTCGCACCTGGCGCTCATCCAGGCAGCGCTCACGATCGAGGAGGTCGCTGGCGAGGAGCGCTCCGGGGAGTGATCATGGAGGGGTCATGAACGACGTCGATGCACGCATGGACCGGTTGCGACGGGCCGCCCGCTACCGGTACCAGCAGCTCGTGGACAGCGAGATCGAACGCGGCTCCCTCGACCCCGACGAGGTGCGCGAGGAGCGTCGGCTCCTGAAGGCCGCCGACGTCGCGGCGCACGCTCGGGCTCAGATCGAGGAGGCCGAGCGGCGGGGTGTCTTCGAGGGCAACCCGTACCACGGCAAGCGGCTCCCGGGGAACGACGGACGCCACGACCCCGACTGGTGGATCAAGGCGAAGATCGAGCGCGAGGAGATCACCGGCATCGCCCCGCCCGCCCTGGCGCTGCGGAAGGAGGACGCCGAGCTCGACGAGCACCTCGACGCCCTCTCCGCCGAGCCCGACGTCCGTGACGTGCTCGACGACTTCAACGCCCGCGTGAAGGAGGCCCGCCGGCAGCTCCTCGGTGGGCCGCCGGTGGTGACCCCGCTCCGAGACGTCGAGACCGAGGTCGCCGGCTGGCGAGCGCGTCGGCAGGAGCGTCTGGCGACCGAGGCGCAGGCGGCCGCGGACCGGGCCGCTGCCGAGGCGGACCGTCCCCGGCGGTGGTGGCGCCGACGTCGGTGAGGTGATCCGCGCCTCCTGGACCGCCCCCGGACACGGGAACGACCGCAGCACCGCGCTCGTGGCGCGGTGCTGCGGTCGTCCCTGGCGTGGAAGCGTTACTTGATCTTGGCGGTGATGGTGGCGGTGCCGACGAGGAGGCCGGACTTCACGGCGTCGGTCTTGAAGGTGCTGTTGAGCAGCTTCGCGGCGTCACCCGAGACGTGCACCGTGGTGCCGGTCAGGATCGCGTTGTCACCCTCGAGCTGCAGCGGCTTGAGCGTGCCGCCGTGCAGCGAGAACAGGTACGCGTTGTTCACCGCGACCTTGCCGTTGACCAGCACGTCACCGTAGAGCTTGGACGAGCCCGGGTTCACGACGAAGTTCTCCAGCGTGACCGTCGTCTCACCGGCGGTGAGGGTCAGGCCCGAGTCGTCGTGGTTCAGCAGACCCTGCACGTACGGACGGTAGTCACCGTCCGGCGACCAGTACGTGACCGAACCGGACGTGATCGGGAACGACACGGACCCGTCGGCGAGCTTGGCGTCACCGGAGACACCCGGGGTCAGCTTCAGCGCGGTCAGGGCGTCGGTGAAGCCGGAGTCGAGCTTCACGGCGGTGTCGCCACCGAGGACCTCGGGCACCGACGCGACGGGGCCGGGGATCTTCGACGAGGACGACGACACGGTGTGCACCGACGGGGTCGAGGCCTGCGCCGAGGTGATGCCGAACGCGGCACCACCCAGCACGAGCGCACCCGTCGTCGCGAGCGTGATGGAGGTCTTCAGGGACTTGCGCATGGGTTGGGTCCTTTGCTGTCTCGGGGGCTCCGGCCGGTGGCGACGTGCTCCTGTGCACGCGCCGTGCTGTGTGCTTGCTGTGGCCCGGCCGTTCGTGACCGGAGAGCGCCCTGGGCGTTTGCCCTTGTGACATGCATTCGGCACCCCCTGCCGAACGGTTTGGAACTTTTTCTGGGATTCCCCCGCGACCGCCTCCGTACCGTGGGGGCATGGCCCCCGCATCCCCCTCGAGCACCGACCGGATCCGCGCGATCGACGCCTGGTGGCGCGCCGCGAACTACCTCACCGTCGGGCAGATCTACCTGCTCGACAACCCGCTGCTCGACCGCTCGATCACGCCGGACGACGTGAAGCCCCGGCTGCTCGGACACTGGGGCACCTCGCCGGCGCTCAACCTCGTCTACGCGCACTGCAACGCGCTCATCGCCGAGACGGACCGGCAGCTCCTGTACATCTGCGGGCCCGGTCACGGCGGTCCCGCGATGAACGCCAACGCGCTGCTCGACGGCACGTGGGGCGAGCTCTACCCGGACATCACGCCGGACCCGGACGGGCTGCGGCAGTTCTTCCGGCAGTTCTCCTTCCCCGGTGGGATCCCCTCGCACGCGGCGCCCGAGACCCCGGGGTCGATCAACGAGGGCGGCGAGCTCGGCTACTCCCTCGCGCACGCGTACGGAGCGGCACTCGACAACCCGGACCTCGTCGTCGCGTGCGTCGTCGGCGACGGTGAGGCCGAGACCGGGCCGCTCGCCGGGTCCTGGCAGGCGCACACGTTCCTCGACCCGGTGTCGGACGGCGCCGTGCTGCCGATCCTCAACCTGAACGGGTGGAAGATCGCGAACCCGACGGTCCTCGCACGCATCCCGCACGACGACCTGCACGCCTACTTCCGTGGGCTCGGGTACGAGCCGATCGTGGTCGACTCCGCCCGCGTCGACGACGACCCGTTCGCCGTGCACGCCCTGTTCGACGGTGCGCTCCGGCGTGCACTCGCGACGATCGACGACATCCAGGCCGCGGCCCGCGCCCAGGCGCAGCGAGCGGCCGCCGGGCAGCCGGCCGGTGCTGCGGACCTCCGACCGCGCTGGCCGATGATCATCCTCCGCACGCCCAAGGGCTGGACCGGCCCGAAGGTCGTCGACGGCCAGCAGGTCGAGGGGACCTTCCGCGCCCACCAGGTCCCCCTGCCCGCCGTCCGCGAGGACGACGACCACCGCCGGCAGCTCGAGGAGTGGATGCGGTCCTACCGCCCCGAGGAGCTGTTCGACGACGACGGCCAGCCGATCGGCATCCTCACAACCATCCGGCCCACCGGCGACCTGCGGATGAGTGCGACCCCGCACGCGAACGGCGGCCGGCTCCGCACCGCACTCGACCGCCCCGGGCTCGAGGAGTTCGGCGTCCCCGTCGGCGAGGACGCGAGCGCCACCGGCACGCTCGGCCCCTGGCTCGCTGCCCTCATCCAGCGGAACCCCTCGTCCTTCCGGCTCTTCGGCCCGGACGAGACGGTGTCGAACAAGCTCGACGCGGTCTTCGACGTGACGTCGCGGGTCTGGCGTGCCCAGCGTGGCGTCGGAGACGAGCACCTCGGCGCACACGGTCGGGTCACCGAAGTGCTGTCCGAGCACCTGCTCGAGGGGATGCTCGAGGGCTACGTGCTGAGCGGCCGCCACGGTGTCCTCAACACCTACGAGGCGTTCGCGCACATCATCGACTCCATGGTCGGCCAGTACGCGAAGTGGCTCGAGTCCTCGACGGACATCGACTGGCGTGCACCCGTCTCGAACCTGTCGATCCTGCTGTCGTCGCACGTCTGGCGCCAGGACCACAACGGCTTCTCGCACCAGGACCCGGGGTTCCTCGACGTCGTCGCGTCGAAGCAGCAGGACCTCGTCCGCATCAAGCTGCCGGCCGACGCGAACACCCTGCTGGCCGTCGCCGCGCACGCACTGGAGACGACCGACCGCATCGAGGTGATCGTCGCCGGCAAGCACCCCGAGCCGGTCTTCCTGTCGCTGCCCGACGCGGTCGAGCACGTCGCCGCGGGGCTCGGGGTCTGGGACTGGGCCGGCACCGAGGAGTCCGTCGGTCGCGTCGACGTCGTGCTCGCCTGTGCCGGGGACGTCCCCACCGTCGAGGCCGTGGCCGCCGCGGACATCATCCGCCAGCACGCTCCCGAGGTCGGCGTCCGTGTCGTGAACGTCGTCGACCTGCTGTCCATCGGCGACCCCCGGAAGCACGAGCACCCGGTCCCCGACGAGCGCTACGACGAACTGTTCCTCCCCGGTACCCCGACCGTCTTCGCGTTCCACGGGTACCCGTCCCTCGTGCACCAACTCACCTACCGCCGGAACGGGCACGACGACCTGCACGTGCACGGGTTCCTCGAGCAGGGCACGACGACGACCCCGTTCGACATGCTCATGCGCAACGAGATGGACCGGTTCGCGCTCGCGCACGACGCCCTGACCCGGGTGGACGCGTCGGCGCACGACGCGCTGCGCACGCGGCTGTCCGAGGCCCGCACGGCGGCCCGCGAGTACGCGTACACGAAGGGCGAGGACCACCCGAGCGTCGGGGCGTGGCGGTTCTCGGGGTGGCCGCAGGATGAGGCGGCATCGGAGGGCACGGGTGGCGACCCGGGCGAGGGGGAAACCGAGGGGGCCGCGCCCGGCAACTGACGCGCGTCCGCGCACTCCTCCACATCCAGGAGGCGCGGATCACGTTCCACAGGACCGGTCACGCTCGGCGCGTGGCCGGCCCTGTCGCGTCAGGGTGGTCGGCATGGATGCAGGCTGGACGAGCGCGAGCGTGTCGTTGCTCAGCGCCCTGGTGGCGGTCGCGAGCGTGGTGGTGACGGTGGTCGAGGGGCGTCGGGCGCGACGGAATACAGAGTTCTTGGGGCATCGGGACCACTGGTGGCAGCGTTGGTCGTGGGTGGTCGCACGTGCCGTCTCAGAGGATGAACGGCAGCGGGATGCGGCGGCTCTGATGACGGACGCACTCATGTCCCGGCCCTGGGTCACCGATGACGACGAGTGGGCCCGACGAGCGCTCGACGACCACGAGACGATGACTGCGCGACGGCGCCGATCTGGGAAGGAACGACAGGACGATGATCTCCGACGAGGATGACCGGTCCTTCAAGGCACGGCTCGACCGGATGGAGCGGCGCACGCCCAAGCTCCTCGCGCACCCGCACTACGGGCCGCTCGTCCGTGCGGCCGGTGACCTCGAACGACTCGCGGAGATGCGGATCGAGTGGCGCGAACGACAGGAACGGGCACGAGCACGGAAGCTCCGGTGGGAGGCCTCGATCAGCGAGGGCTGACCGAGCACCGCGCCGCCGGTGGCACGCTGGAGGGGTGAGCGACCTCGTCATCCCGGCCCCGACCCTCCCGACCGTCCCCACCACGACCGGCGGACGCTTCCCCGTCCGGCGGGTGTTCTGCGTGGGCCGCAACTACGCCGCGCACGCTCGCGAGATGGGCCACGACCCGGACCGCGAGCCGCCGTTCTTCTTCGCGAAGCCGGCGGGCGCGGTGGTGACCGACGACGCGGACACCCCGTACCCGTCCGTCACCGGGCGCCTCGAGCACGAGGTCGAACTCGTCGTGGCGATCGGTCGCGGTGGAACGGACATCCCGGTCGACACGGCCCTCGACCACGTCTGGGGCTACGCCGTCGGGATCGACCTCACGCGGCGCGACCTGCAGGCCGAGGCGAAGCGGCTCGGCCGCCCGTGGGACACCGCCAAGGGCTTCGACGCCTCGGCCCCGGTCGGCGCGATCGTCCCCGCCGCCGACGTCGACCCGACCTCGGGCACGATCGAGCTGCGGGTGGGCGGCGAGCTCCGACAGTCCGGGGACCTCGCCGACCAGATCTGGTCCGTCGCCGAGACCATCGCGGAGCTCTCGCGGTTCGTGTCCCTCGCGCCGGGCGACCTCCTGTTCACCGGCACTCCGGACGGTGTCGGGGTCCTCGCCCGCGGGGACCTCGTCGAGGGCACGATCGCCGGCGTGGGCTCGGTCCGGACCGTGATCGTGTGACCCCACGCGTTTCCCCCGTGTGTCGGCGGCCTGGGAGGGCTCGCAGCACCACCGAGTAGCAATGTCTCGATGCCGCTGCGGGGTGCGCGGTGTCGCCACACTGGGGACACCCGACCGCGACGGGGCGGGGCGGCGTGTCCGGAGAACGGAGGTGCCGCCGTGCAGGAACACGACCTGCTCGCGACGTCCTGGACATGGGCCGGGACCGAACCGATCGGCGAGCGCATCGACGCCGTCGGTGCTGCCGGCTTCGCCGGACTCTCGCTGTCGCTCGGTGACCTGCACGAGGTGCGGGCGACGATCGGGTTCGCCGCCCTCCGCCGCATGCTCGACGGTGCGGGGATCGTCTGGGTCCAGCTGGGGCCGCTCGAACACTGGTGGACCTGCTCGAGCCACACCACCGACCAGGACGCCGACCGCGGTGTGGTGCTCGAGGCCGCCGCGACCCTGAGCGCCTGGCAGGTCGTCGCGCGTGCGGACGTCACGCTGCCGGGCGTCTCGCCGTCCGCCATGGTCGACGACTGGAACGAACTGGCCGGGCAGGCCGCGAAGGTCGGTGCGCAGCTCGTCCTCGAGCCCGAGCCGTGGTCGAACCTGCCGACGGTGGAGCGCGCGTCCCGGTTCGTCACCGCCGCCGGTCACCCGAACGGCGGGCTCCTGGTCGACGTGATGCACGCACTGCGCGGCGGGTCCACGCTCGCCTCCATCCGCGAGGGCGTCGCGCCCGCGACGCTCGCCGCGGTCGAGCTGAGCGACGGCCTGCTCCACACGCCGGCGGGCATGACCCTCGCCGAGGAGGCCCGCGAAGCTCGCCACCTGCCCGGAGCCGGCGCCTGGGACGTCCCGGGGTTCGTCCGCACCGTGCGCGACCTCGGGTTCGACGAGCCGTGGGGTGTCGAGGTCCGGACGGCAGCACACCGGGCGATGCCGATCGGGGACGCGCTCCGGACCGCTGCCGCGGCGACCCGGGCGGTGCTCGACGCCGCCGATGCCTTCGGGACGCCCGCCGTCCCCGCGATGCCGACGACCCCGGCGCCGACCTCGGCGGTGGACTTCGAGCCGCCGGCTGCTCGCCCGCCGAGCGACCGTCGCCGCGATGCCGGCTCAGGAGCTCCGGCGTAGCGTCACCGGCATGACCGACCAGCCAGCACACGACGACGACCTGCTCCGCCGCTCCCAGGAGTCCATCGACGAGGCGAAGGCGGCTGCGGCCGAGGTGGTCGAACCGGACGAGGACGACCTCATCGACGAGGACCTCCCGGTCGCCGACGACGCCGAGCCCGCCGACGGTCCCGCGCCCGCTCCCTGAGATCCCCCGGCCGGTGGTCGTCGGCGCTCAGTCGATCTCGACGACCCGCACGGTGACGTCCGACGGTCGACGTCCCAGCAACGCCGTCCCCTCGGCGACCACCGCGTCGCGGACGCTCCGGACGAGCCCGAGCGTCGGGACCCGCCGGTCGGTCGTCACGACCACGCGGATCCGGGCGCCCTCGCGTCGGTCCTGCACCAGGACCGCGCCACCGTCTCGGGGCAGGTCGAGCACCGAACGGACGTCGCGGACGAGCGTGGCGAGGTTCGGCCCCGGCGGCAGCACCGAGCGGACCCCGGGGACCCCGAGCACGACCGCGGTCAGTCCGCGCGAGACACTGCGCACGTCGTCGGTCACGGTCGTCCTCCCTCGATGAGGTCCGCCACCCGCACCACGAGCGACCGCACCACGAAGGGTGCGTGCGCCGCGAGCGCGTCCTCGATGATCGACCGGAGTGCCTCGGCGCGGAGGTGCACCGGCCCGTCGGCGCTCGCGGCGATCGACACCTCGACGTCGACCGATCCGCCGGCCGTCCCGACGTCGCCCGTGAACCGGGTCCGTCGGACGACCACGCCGGGTACCTCGTCGCCGAGAGCCCGCACGAGTCCGCGGAGTGCGCCTTCGGTCACGACGAGCGTCGACGCGGGGTCGTCGTCCGGGACGGGGATGTCCCGCCCCGCGTGCGCCGTCGTCCGCACCGACGCGAGCACGCTGGCGATCCAACCGGCGTCGGCCCCGGCGGCCTCCGCGGCCTCGGCGTCGAGCAGGTCCCGCGAGGCCGTCCGCAGCGACTCGAGCCGCACCAACGCGGCGGCTGCCTCGGGGTCGCCGTCGATGTCCGGCCGCGCCGGGGTGCGGTCGGTGTCCAGGTAGTCGGAGAGTTCCTCGAGGGTGAACGCGCCGAACCGTTCGTCGTCGGTCATCGCCACCCCTCCATCTGCTCGAGGACACGACGTCGTGCCCGCGCCAGCACCCCGCGCACCGTCGCCTGCGGCATCCCCGTCGCCTCGGCGATCTCGGCGTACGACGCCCCACCGATCTCCCGCATCACCCAGACGGCACGGTGCGCGTCCGGGAGTGCCTGCACGATACGCGCGAGTTCCTGGACCTGCAGCCGCGTGCTGACGACCTCGTCGACGGGGCGGTCGTCGGCCGAGTCGACCACCGCTTCGAGGTCCAGGTGCGGATGCCGCCGACGGAGGCGGTCGAGCGCCTTGTTCGCCGCGATCCGGAACAGCCAGTTGCGCACGCGGTCGGGGTCGTCCACCCGGTCGATGCGCTGCCAGGCCTGGAGCGCCGCCTCCTGCACGGCGTCCTCGGCCTCGCCGTCGCCGTGTCCGAGGATCCGAGCGGCGTAGGCGCGCATGTGCGGGCCGTAGCGGCGGATCAGCACCCCGAACGCGACCGTGTCGCCGTCGGCGCTGCGCGCGACGAGGGAGGCGTCCGACAGGGACGCCAGGGCGTCAGCGTCGCTCAGGGTCGGCTCCTCGTCGATTTTCTTCGGTTCTCGCGTGACGATCGCGGTCGTCGTCACGTCTTACGTACGGGTCTACCAGGAGCGCGGTGCGTGCCTGGTGCGAAGCGCGTCGTGACCGGTCATCCCTGAACGACCGGTCACGGCGCCCCGACGGCGGCCCGTGCGTCCCCTGATCCGGCGCACGGGCCGTCTTCTCCCCCAGCCCGCGGCGTCGGGGTCGATCACCACGCGGAGCGAACACTGCGTGGACCGTCGTCCCCGACCTACTCGTCGACCTCGTCACCGAGGAAGTCCGCGTAGGTCACCTCGGACTCCGTCACCGCGACCCCCGGGTCCACGGGTGTGCGCGCCGATCGGTCCCCTGCGATCGTGACTCGTTCCTCCGCGGTGAACGGGGGCAGGTACTTGCTCGCGCTCATGCTCGCGCCCTTTCGTCCCGGCGAACGTAACAGCCCCTACCGGAATCCCGGGGCATCACCCCCGATTCGTCCCCCGGTCGAGGGTGGAACGGGGGACGGAAGTTCGCCCCGGGCTGACCCCATGCGGATGCATGCTCACGATTCCCGGACGACGTCCGCGGGGTCCTTGTCCACCCGCCACCCGCGCCACGAGGGCTGTCGCAACCGGCCGTCCGACGTCCACTCGGCGAACTCGACCTCGCCCACGCACTTCGGCGTCACCCAGTGCGCGTCGCGGGCATCGGGCCGAGGGACGTCGACGAACGGCGAGGTCTTCCGCTCGAGCGCGGCGAGCGTCGCACCGATCTCGTCGAGGTCGCGATCGCGGAAGCCGGTGCCGACCTTCCCGATGTACTCGAGCCCGTCCGGCCCGGGGACGCCGAGGAGCAGCGAGCCGACCCCACCCGCACGCCGACCACTCCCCGGCTTCCACCCGCCGACCACGACCTCCTGCGTGGCGTGGTGCTTCAGCTTGAGCCACGCCTCCGATCGCCGACCCTCGGCGTACTTCGACGTCCGCTTCTTCGCGACGACCCCTTCGAGTCCCTGCTCCGCCGAGTCCGCCATCGCCCGGGCGAGGTCGCCCTGGTACGCGGGCGGGACGTCGATCGCGCCACCCGGTTCGACCACCGTCTCGAGCGCCTGGCGACGCGCGTCGTACCCGAGGCGGGTGAGCTCGTGCCCGTCCGCTTCGAGCACGTCGAAGAGCAGCAGCCGGACCGGTGTCCCCCGCTGCGCTGCCTCGACCTCGCGCGACTTCGTCAGTCCCATCCGGTTCTGCAGCAGTTGGAACCAGGGCCGCCCCCGATCGTCGAGGGCCACGATCTCGCCGTCGAACACGCCGTCCACCCCGGCGCGGTCGCCGAGTTCCTGGAGCTCGGGGTACTGCACCGTCAGGTCGTTGTCGTTGCGGCTGCGGAGCGTCACCGAACCGTCCCGGACGGTCGCGAGCGCGCGGATGCCGTCCCACTTCATCTCGAACGCCCAGTCCGATTCGTCCAGCGTCGGCTCGCCCTTCGCGAGGGTCGCCTGCATCGTGCGGCGGTCAGCCGGAGCGGTGTCCGACGCGGCCGTCCGGTCGATGCGCGCGGTCGGGTCGCCGCCGGCGGGTGCGGGCCGGGAGGCGCGGCTCGTCCCCGCCCCGTCCCCGCCGTCCGCCAGGCGGTCCGGCTGGTCCTTCGTGCGGTGGATGAGCCAGTTCTTCTCGTCGCCGTCGCGCCCACGACCCCGCCCGCGGGTGTGCAGCAGCGCCAGTCGGCGAGCGCCGCCGGTCCGGCCGTGCAGCGTGACGATGACCTCTTCGCCCTCGCGCCACTTCTCGAGCTCGTACGTGCCGTCGTCCCAGATCGTGACCGTCCCGCCGCCGTACTCGTCCTTCGGGATCGTGCCCTCGAATGCGCCGTACTCGAGCGGGTGGTCCTCGGTCTGCACCGCCAGGTGGTTCTTCCCCGGGTCGGTGGGTTCACCCTTCGGCAGCGCCCAGCTGACCAGGACCCCGTCGTGCTCGAGCCGGAAGTCGTAGTGGTCGCGTGTGGCGTGGTGTTCCTGGATGACGAACGTCGGGGTGCCGTCCTTCCGCACCGTCGGCGCGTCCTCGGGCACGGGTTCCGGGGTCTTCGACGCGTCGCGCTTTGCGCGGTACGCGGCGAGCCGGTCGCGCGCGGGCTGCTCCGCGTCGTTCGCCTGCTGGGTCCGGTCGCTGTCCCAGTGACCGTGGTCGTCCCGTCCGACCGCCAACGAGGCGGAGGCGACCGGGTGCAGGTGGTCGCCCCGTTCCTCCAGGCGTTCGAGGACCTCGTCCAGGGTGAGCTGCGCGAGCCCGCGTTCGGTGAGTTCCTTCCAGGTGCGCGGCGCGGCGACCGTCGGCCGGTCACGGCCGCGCAGGGAGTACGGCGCGATCGTCGTCTTGTTGCCGTTGTTCTGCGACCAGTCGACGAACACCTTGCCCGTCCGCTCCGCCCGGCTCATCGAGGAGAGCACGAGGTCCGGCAGGTTCTGCTCGAGCGCCTTCGCGAGTTCGTGCGCCACCTCGGAGACGTGTGCGGTGGAGGCCCCGCCGTCGAGCGCGGCGTAGAGGTGGATGCCCTTCGACCCGGACGTGACCGGGTACGGGTCGAGCCCCATGCCGTGCAGGATCTCGCGTGCTGCGAGGGCGACCTCGACGCACTCGGGCAGCCCGACACCGTCGCCGGGGTCGAGGTCGAGGACGAGCCGGTCCGGGTTCTGCTGCCCGCCGCGGGGGCCGAACCGCCACTGCGGCACGTGAAGCTCCAGCGCGGCCTGCTGCGCCATCCACACGAGGGTCGGCAGGTCGTCGACGATCGGGTACTCGTTGTCGTGCTCGGCGTGGTGGATGGTGTGGTGCCGGACCCAGTCGGGCGCGGAGTCCGGCAGGTTCTTCTCGAAGAACACCTTGCCGTCGACGCCGTTCGCCCAGCGTTTCCGGGTCACGGGGCGGTCCTTCACGTGCGGGATCATCCACGGCGCGACCCGCTCGTAGTACTCGATCACGCGTCCCTTGGTGGTGCCGGTCTCCGGGTAGAGCACCTTGTCGGTGTTCGTCAGGGCGATGCGGCGGTCCCCCACCAGGACCACGGTCTTGCGCGCGGTCGGACTCACAGCGCCACCCCGGTCGCCCCCGCCACCGTGAGGGTCGTCCCCGACGTGTACGACGACTCGGGGCCGGCCAGGTACACGTACGCGCTGCCGAGCTCGACCGGCTGTGCAGGTCGGCCGAAGGGCGTGTCCTGCCCGTAGGAGGCGATCTCGTCGCCCGGGTAGCTGATCGGCTGCAGCGGCGTCCACACCGGGCCCGGGACGACGGTGTTCGCCCGGATCCCCTTCGCCGCGAGCTGCCGCGCCAACCCGTTCGTGTACGTGATGATGGCGGCCTTCGTCGCCGCGTAGTCGATCATCCGGTCCTGCGGTTGGTAGGCGGACACCGAGCTCGTCGTGACGATCGCACTGCCGGGCGCCATGTGTGGAACGGCCGCACGTACCAGCCAGAACAGCGAGTACAGGTTGACCTTCATCGTGCGGTCGAAGTCCTCGGTCGACTGCGCCGTCACGTCGTCGTGCACCTTCTGGTGGCCGGCGACGAGGACCAGCGCGTCGAGCCCCCCGAGCTCGCTGACCGCGTCCCGCACGAGTGTGTCGCAGAACCCCTCGTCGGTCAGGTCGCCGGGGAGCAGCACGGCCTTCCGCCCGAGGTCGCCCACGATGTCCCGCACGGCTTCGAGGTCGTCGCGTTCCTCGGGCAGGGCGTTCAGGGCGACGTCCGCGCCCTCCTTCGCCATCGCGATCGCCGCTGCCCGCCCGATGCCCGAATCGGCCCCGCTGACGAGCACACGGTAGCCGGGCATGCGGCCCGTGCCGAGGTAGCTCGTCTCGCCGTGGTCCGGTGCCGGGTCCATCGCGCTCGCCAGTCCGGATCCCTGCTGCGTCTGCGCCGGGAAGGGCGGACGGGGAAACTGGTCGCGCGGGTCCTGCTTGTCGAGCTGGCTCATGGGCCCATGGTGCTCGCGCCGCGGCCACCGCGGTTCAGCGAAGCGGGATCTGTGGAGAACCCGTCCGCTGCGGGCGCTCCCGTGGAGAGACGGGCATCATGTGCCCATGAGGTCGATCTGGAAGGGCTCCATCGCGTTCGGGCTCGTCAACGTGCCGATCAAGGTCTACGCGGCAACCGAGACGCACGACGTGTCGCTGCACCAGGTCCACGACGAGGACAAGGGCCGCATCCGGTACAAGCGCGTCTGCGAGTTCGGCCACGAGGTCGAGTACGCCGACATCCAGCGCGCCTACGACGACGGCGACAAGACGGTGGTGCTCACCGCCGACGACTTCAAGCAGCTCCCCGAGGAGCAGTCGCACGAGATCGAGGTCCTCGAGTTCGTCCCCGTCGACCAGGTCGACCCGATGATGTTCGAGAAGTCCTACTACCTCGAGCCCGACTCCCGCTCCCCCAAGGCGTACGTGCTCCTGCGCGAGACCCTCGCGAAGACCGACCGGCTGGCGATCGTGCAGTTCACGCTCCGGCAGAAGACCCGGCTCGGCGTCCTGCGGGTGAACGACGACGTGATCCTGCTGCAGGGGCTGCTCTGGGGCGACGAGGTCCGCGCTGCCGACTTCAAGGGGTTGGACGCAGCGGTGAAGGTCAGCGCGAACGAGCTGAAGATGTCGTCGTCGCTCGTCGACAGCATGTCCACGGACTTCGACCCCGACCGCTACACCGACGCCTACCAGGTGGAGCTGCAGCAGCTCATCGACGCGAAGCTCGAGTCCGGCGACGACATCGACACCGAGAAGACCTTCGGTGAGCGCTCCGAGGACGACGACGATGACGAGGGTGGCGACGTCATCGACCTGATGGCCGCCCTGCGCGCGTCGGTGGACAAGAAGCGGTCCGGGTCGGGAGGCCCGGGGTCGCGTTCCCGGAGCGGGTCCCGTTCCACGAAGCAGGACTCCACGGCCGACGAGTCACCGAAGAAGGCCCCGGCCGAGAAGGCACCCGCGAAGAAGACCCCGGCGAAGAAGGCACCCGCCAAGAAGCCGGCCGCCAAGAAGCAGGCCAGCTAGCCGGACCGCGCGACACGAGCAGGAAACACGCGTCGGCCAGACTTGACGCATGACTCCAGAAGAGCCTGGGGCCTTGTCGTCGCCACCCGCGACCGATGGCCCGCCCGTCACCGTCTCCATCACCCGACTCGTCGAACCCGAACGGATCCCCGACGTCACCCGATGGGTGCAGTCCGGCGTGAACCTCGCCAACCGCTACCCGGGCTTCCTCGGCTCGGGCTGGGTCCGCTCGCACGCGACGAGCCGTGAGTGGCACATGCTCTACCGATTCGCCGACCACGACTCCCTCGCCACGTGGGAGAACTCCGACGACCGGCTGCGGTGGCTCGACCTCGGTCGTGACCTCGTGGTGGAGTCCCGCGTCGAGAAGCGCACCGGGATCGAGGGGTGGTTCGACGCACCGGCCGATGCCCCGGCGTCGAGCGCACCGCCGCGGTGGAAGCAGGCCGTGAGCATCTGGCTCGGGTTCTTCCCGGTCAACCTGGCGTTCACGTACCTCGTCAGCTGGCTGGTCCCCGCGTTCGGCGCACTCCCCGTGCTGCCGCGCGTGCTCGTCACGACGCTCGTGCTCACGCCGATCATGACGTTCTGGGTGCTGCCGTTCGTCACGCGGATGATCCGCCCGTGGCTCCTCGCACCGCCGAGGAACGGCTAGCCGAGCACCGACAGCTGGTCGAGCCGCTCGAGGATCACGCCCTCGCGGAGCGCCCACGGGCAGATCTCGAGCGCCGGCAGGTCGAAGATGTCCAGGCAGGCCTCGGCGACGAGGGCTCCCGGCACCACCTGGTGCGCCCGGCTCGGCGACACCCCGGGGAGCTCGGCCAGCTCGGCGACCGACATCGTCAGGAGCGCCGGCAGCTTCGCGCGGAGCACGTCGCCGTCGAGCGCGCGCGGCACGAGCGGCCCCGCACCCGAGGGCGCCGCGCCGCAGATCCGTGCGATCGACCGGAACGTCTTCGAGGTCGCCACGGCACGGTCCGGCCGCCCGGCGCGCAGCAGCAGCCCGGCGTCGCGGGCGATCTCCACCCGGATCTCGTGCCGGATCCGGCGCACGTCGTCCTCGGTCGGGGTCCCCGCCGCGAAGTACGACCGGGCGAGCCGCGCGGCGCCGATCGGCATCGACCACGCGACGTCGGGCGCTTCGTCCGCTCCGCCGGCGATCTCGAGCGACCCACCGCCGATGTCGAACACGGCCAGGCGACCGGCGGACCACCCGAACCACCGCCGCACGGCGAGGAACGTCAAGCGCGCTTCGTCCCCGCCGGACAGCACGGCGAGCTCGACGCCGGTCGCCCGTTCGACGTGGGCGAGCACAGCGTCGGAGTTCACGGCGTCGCGGACGGCCGAGGTCGCGAACGCGAGCATGTCCTCGCACCCGCGGTCCTCGGCGACGCGGACGGCGTCGGCGACGAACGAGGTCAGGGCGTCGACGCCCGCCTCCGTCACCGCGCCGGCGTCGTCGAGGTGCTCGGCGAGGCGCAGCGGTTGCTTGAACGACGACGCCGGCAGCGGGGCGGCACCGCCGTGGGCGTCCACCACGAGCAGGTGGCCGGTGTTGGACCCGATGTCGAGGACTCCCACGCGCATGCCACAACGCTAGTGGCCCCGTCGGACGGGCACGGCCCAGGAGGCGCGGTTCAGCCCCGCAGGAACGCCTCGAGTTCCGCGGTGGTCGGGTACGACGCCTGCGCGCCCGCCTTCGTCGCGGCGTACGCCCCGACACCGACCGCGAACCGCGCGGCCTCGACCAGCGGGTCCCCGGCGGCGAGGCGCAGCGCCACCGCACCCATGAACGCGTCGCCGCAGCCCGTGGTGTCCACCGGGTCGACCCGGACGGCGTCGATCGACACCGGCTCGGCGTCACCGTCGTGCACGACGCAGCCCGAACCGCCCCGGGTCACGATCGACCGTCGGACGCCGTGCTCCCCGAGCTCCGCGGCCTCGTGCTCGTTGACGAGCAGGACGTCGGTCAGCTCGAGCAGCTCCGCCGGGACGGCACCGAACGGGGACAGGTTCGTGAGCACCGTGACCCCGGCGGCCTGCGCTGCCCGGGCGGCGGCCAGGACGACGTCGATCGAGACCTCGAGGCAGAGACCGAGCACGCCGGCACCGTCGAGGGCATCGGCGGGGACGTCGTCCGGGGTCAGCGTGCCGTTCGCGCCGGCGGAGATCACGATGGTGTTCTCCCCTGCGCGGTCGACCGTGATGACGGCGGTGCCGGTGGCCACGCCCTCCCGGACGGCGACGTGCGTCGCGTCGACACCCGCCGCCGCGACGGAGTCGCGCAGCAGTCGACCGTTCCCGTCGTCGCCGACCGCGCCGATCATGCGCACGGTGCCCCCGAGCCTCCCGGCAGCCACCGCCTGGTTGGCGGACTTGCCGCCTGGCAGGATCGCGAGGTCGGACCCCTGGAGGGTCTCACCGGGCTTCGGGAAGCGCTCCGTGCGGACCACCAGGTCCGCGTTGAGGCTCCCCACGACGACGATGCCGGTCATGCGGCGGCTCCTGTCTCGGCCGAGGCCGGGCGCGGGATGAGGAAGGACGTGGCGAGTGCCGCGCAGGTGATCACGGCACCGAGCAGCATGCCACCGGAGTACCCGGCGGTGCCCGCGGACCCGCCGGTCCCGAGCGCGATCTGCAGGGCCGGCAGGACGGCGAAGCTGATGCCGGCACCGAGGTTGAACGCACCGGCGTTGAGGCCGGGCAGGAAGCCGGGGTTCGACTCCGGCGAGAGCACGATGCCGAGCCCGTTCAGGATGATGTTCGCGATGCCGGCGTAGGTGATGCCGATCAGCACGGTCGCGGCGATGAGCACCGGCAGCGAGTGCACGCCGACGAACGCCATGACGAGCGTCGCGACGATGCTCCCGACCAGGCCGACGCGCAGCACGGCGCGGTAGCCGAGGGTCGGCGCGAGCCGGCCGGCGAAGGGTCCGACGATCCAGCCGACCAGCGCGTACGGGGTGAGGAACGCGAGCGAGGCGAGGTCGGCCTCCATGCCGAAGCCCGCGTCCGGGTTCTGCGCGAGGCTCGTGACGAGGCCGTTCACGACCGCGAACACGCCCGTCATGGTGAGCAGGGTCGTGACGAGCAGCGCCCAGGTCGCACGGCGCTTGAGGAACCGTGTCTCGACGAGGGGCTCGCGCACCCGCGACTCGACCGCCCAGAAGACGCCGAAGGCCACGAGGGCGAGGACGATGCCACCGACCACGAGGCCCCAGTTGGCGGCTGCGAGCTTGCCCGCCTCGTTGAACGCGGTGAGCAGTGCGCCGACGCTGACGACGAGCGGCAGGACACCCCACCAGTCCATCCGGGTGCCGGCCGACGGCTTCGACTCGACGCCCCACGCAGCGACCATCAGCGCCGCGACGACGGTGACGATCGCGATGACCCAGAAGATCCCGCGGAACCCGAAGTGCGTCGCGATCCACCCACCGGCGAGCGCGTCGACGCCCGCGATGCCGCCGTTCACCGCGGTGAGCAGGCCGAGGGCGGCGCCGTAGCGCTTCGGGTCGGCGATCTCGTTGCGGAGGATGAGCAGGCCGATCGGGACGACCGGGCCGGTGACGCCCTGGATCATGCGACCGACGAACAGCATCGGGACGTTGACCGCGAGCGCCGCCACGATGCTGCCGACGAGCATCACCGCGAGCATGCCGAGCAGGACGCGCTTGCGGCCGACGATGTCGGACAGGCGCGGCAGGAACAGCGAGAACAGCGCCGCCAGGGTGAAGAACAGCGTCTGCGACAGGCCGATCGTGGCGTCGTCGGTGTGCAGCTCGCGGGCCATCGTGACCAGAGCGGGGCTGAGCATGCTCGCGTTCAGCTGGAACGCGATGCAGGCTGCGAGGAGCGCGGCGGTGAGGGCGCCGATCGACTTCTTCGTCGATGTGGTGGTCATGGGGGTCAGTGCTCCGTGGTGGTCGTGGTGGCTGCGGTCCGGGGCGTCCAGCCGGTGTCCGGGGTCTCGCCGATGCGCTCGAGGGCGTCGACGACGAGGTCCCAGAACCGGCCGTGGTCGAGCTCCGTCGCGGCGCTCGTGCGGCAGTCCTCCGGCGCGGGCGCGCGGAAGTCGGCGACGGTCATGCCGAGGGTCAGGGTGCCCTGCGTCTCGACGTGGATCGGGACCTTCACCGCACGGACGACGGTCGGGTCGATGACGTACGCGACGGCGCAGGGGTCGTGCACGGGCGGGGCGTCGAAGCCCTGGGCGTCCTTGTACGTCTGGCCGAAGAAGTCGAGCAGCTCGCCGACGAACGCGGCCGGGGCGGTGCCGACGGCGGCGATGCGCTCGGCGACCTCGGGCGTCGCGAGCGCCTGGTGCGTCAGGTCGAGGCCGACCATGACGACGTCCCAGCCCGCGTCGAAGACGATCGAGGCGGCCTCGGGGTCGATGACGATGTTGAACTCGGCGACCGGGCTCCAGTTGCCGACGTGCACCCCGCCGCCCATCAGGACGACCTGCTTGACGCGCTCGACGATGCGGGGCTCCTTGCGGGCCGCGAGGGCGATGTTCGTCAGGCCGCCGGTCGGCACCAGGGTGACCGTGCCGGGCTCGTGCGCCATGACGGTCTCGATGATGAGGTCGACCGCGTGCCGCTCGTCCAGCTCGAACGACGGCGAGGGGAGCATCGGCCCGTCGAGACCGCTCTCGCCGTGGATGTCACCGGCGACCTCGATCTCGCGGAGCAGCGGACGGTCGGCACCGGCGGCGAACGGGACCCCGGTGATCCCGGCGATGCGGGCGACGGCGAGGGCGTTGCGGGTGACCTTCGGGAGCGTCTGGTTGCCGACGACGGTCGTCACGGCGAGGAGCTCGATGTCCGGGTTGCCGTGGGCCAGCAGGATCGCGACGGCGTCGTCGTGGCCGGGGTCGCAGTCGAGGATGATCTTCTCGGGCACGCGGGGCGCTCCACTTCTTCGGGGATCAGGAGGTCGAGGCTCGACGAGGTGGGGATCCGCGGCGAGGATCAGCTCCCGTGGCACGTCAAGCGTTTGACATGGAAACACGTCAAGCGTTTGACGTCAAGTCATCGGCGGCGGACCCGAACTGCGCGGTCCGCGCTCGGTAGCATCGACGCGTGCCATCCTCCGCCGCCCCCGGCCGTCGTGTGACCGCTGCGATGGTGGCCGAGCGCGCGGGGACGAGCATCGCCACGGTGTCGCTCGTCGTGAACGGCAAGGACCGCGGCCGGGTCTCCGTGCCGATCGCCACGAGGGTCCGCGACGCCGTCGACGAGCTCGGCTACGTCGTCGACCACGCTGCCAGTTCCCTCGCGCGGGGTAGTGGCGACCTCGTCGTCCTGATCGCCCCCGACCTGTCGAACCCCTTCTTCGCCGAGGTGATCCGCGGCGTGCGCGACACCGTCGGCGACCGCTTCCAGCTCGTGCTCTCCGTCACGGAGCGCGGGGCCCAGCCCGTGGCCGCCGACGTCCGACGGTTCGAGCGGCTCCGACCGGCCGGCATCCTGGTGGACGCGCCCGCCGCCGACGAGACGATGACCGCCACCGTCCCCGTGGTGCTGCTCGATGCACCGGGCGGACCCGAGGCCGTGAACTACGACCTCTCCCCCGGTGTCCACGAGCTCGTCGCCCACCTGCACGAGCGCGGGCACCGGCGGGTGGGGTACCTCGACGGGACCTCGCGGGCTGCGACGTTCGGCGTCCGTCGGGAGCTCTTCGAACAGGAGTGCGCAGCCGTCGGCATCGAGGTCTCCGAGGTCACCGCCCGCGCCGACCTCACGGTGGACGCCGCGGCCTCGGCGACCGAGCACGTCCTCGAGGCCTGGCAGGACGACGACGTCACGGCGGTCGTCGCGGCTGCCGACACCCTCGCGTACGGGGTGCTCCGGGTCGCCGGGCAGCTCGGCATCGCGGTCCCCGGGGAACTCGCCGTCGCGGGGTTCGACGACCTGCCGTCGTCCTCGGTCACGGCGCCGGCCCTGACGAGCGTCGCACTCCCCGGCGCGGACCTCGGCCGGGCCGCGGCGCTGCGGTTGCTCGCGACGCTCGACGGC
>NZ_JABXGF010000032.1:0-40515 GCF_025407985.1 Curtobacterium sp. C2H10
CCTGTGTCTCAGGGTCAGCCGACGACCACGGCGGCCGCGACGGCGTCCGCTACCGCGTCGAGCAGCCCGGCACCGACGACGGCCGCCCCCACCCCGACACCGACGCCGAGCGGCCGCACGGTGCCGGACGACGCCGCGGGCCCCTCCGCCCTCCGGACCTGCACGATCACGAACGCCGCCTCGGCGAGCGGCCTCGGCGCGTTCGAGGGGTACGTCATGAACGCGAAGACCGGCGAGGTGCTGTTCTCGCGCAACGGTGACGAGGCCGCGCAGACCGGCAGCGTGATGAAGACCCTGACGACGGCGACCGCGCTGGCCGTCCTCGGCGGCGACCACCGCATCCCGACCACCGTGACGAAGGAGTCCGGCGGTGCGATCGCCCTCGTCGGCCACGGTGACGCCACGCTCTCGGCAGGCGGAGCGACGGTGTACCCGGGCGCCCCGACGCTCGCGCAGCTCGCCCAGCAGGTGAAGGCGAAGCTCGGCACCACCCCGGTGACGACGATCGTCACGGACGACACGTACTGGAACGACGCCGACGCCTGGGACCCCACCTGGCCGGTGAGCGAGCGGACGATCGGCTACCAGCCGAACGTCACGGCGCTCATGGTCGACGGTGACCGCGCGAACCCGGGTGCCCAGACCTCGCCGCGCTCCACCGACCCGGTCGGTCGCGCCGGGGACCTGTTCCGCACGGCCCTCGCGAACGCCGGGGTCGCCGGTGCGGGGAACGCGCAGATCGTGCAACGTGCCACGACCAGCACGGACACGATCGCCACGGTCTCCTCGCAGCCGGTGTCGACGCTCATCGGGCAGATGATCCCGAACTCGGACAACACCCTCGCCGAGATGCTCGCGCGGATCTCGTCGAAGGAGTCCGGCTCGGACGGCTCCGCAGCCTCGCTGACCGCCGTGTACCAGGCAGCCCTGAAGTCGTACGGCGTCGACCCTGCAGGCATCGTCATCAAGGACGGCTCGGGGGAGAGCGCCGCGAACGCCGTGTCGCCGAACTTCGTCGCGCACCTCATGGTGCAGGTCGCCGCCGGTGCGAAGGGCCTCGGGACGCTCGCGAACGCCCTGCCGGTGTCCGGGCAGTCCGGCACGCTGGCCAGTCGGTTCACCGGGGCGAACGCCGTCGCCCGGGGCAAGGTGCACGCGAAGACCGGGTGGATCGACAGCGCGAACACCCTCGGCGGCTACATCGACGCGGCCGACGGCACCCGGCTGACGTTCGCCTTCTACGCGATCGGGTCCTCGCGGGCCGCGGCGCTGCCCGCACTCGACGCGGTGACGGCGGCGACGTACTCGTGCGGGAGCAGGCTCACCGGCTCCTGAGGCCGCGGGTGTTGGATGGACCCATGTCCAGGGCACTCCTCGTCGTCGACGTCCAGAACGACTTCACCGAGGGCGGTGCCCTCGGTGTGACCGGCGGGGACGACCTCGCGCGACGCATCACCGCGTTCCTCGGTCGGCACGCCGACGAGTACGACCTCGTCGTCGGCTCCCGCGACTGGCACCACGGCGACGACGACAACGGCGGCCACTTCGCCGGTCCCGAGGGTCCGGACTACGAGACGACCTGGCCGGTGCACTGCGTCGCCGGGACCCCGGGGGCCGAGTACCACCCGCGGCTCGACACCGCTCCGATCGACGTGCACGTCTTCAAGGGGCAGGGCACGCCGGACTACTCGGCGTTCCAGGCGCGCACCGAGGACGGCGTCCCGCTGCCCGAGGTCCTCGCCGAGCGCCGCGTCGTGACGATCGACGTGGTCGGCATCGCCACCGACCACTGCGTGCGCGCCTCGGCGCTCGACGCCCGGGCTGCGGGATACGACGTCGCGGTCTACGACGACCTGGTGGTCGGGGTGGACGACGCCCGGAGTGCGCGGGCGCTCGACGAGATCCGCGCCGCAGGTGGGCACGTCGACCACAGCGACATGGACGAGGGGCTGGCGAACCCCGGCGGCGCGCTCCTCTGACCTCGGCGCACCGTCGACCGACCGCTGCCGCGCCGGCTCAGACGAGCAGCTGGTGCTTCGCCAGGTCGCGGTAGAGCGGCGTCGACTCGACGAGTTCCGAGTGGGTCCCGACGCCGACGACCCGGCCGTGCTCGAGCACGACGATCACGTCCGAGTCCACCACCGTGGACAGCCGGTGCGCGATCACGAGCAGCGTGCGGTCCTCGGCCACGGCGTCGATCGCGAGGCGCATCTTCTGCTCGTTGACGCCGTCGAGCGACGAGGTGGACTCGTCGAGCAGCAGGATCGGGGGAGCGGCGAGGAGTGCCCGGGCGATCGCGAGCCGCTGCCGTTCACCGCCGGAGAGCATGACGCCGTCCTCGCCGACCTGGGCATCGAGGCCGCGGGGGTCGCGGTGCAGGACCTCGCCGAGGTTGACGGCCTCGAGCACGCGCACGCAGTCGTCCTCGGTGGCGTCCGGTGAACCGAGCAGCAGGTTCGCCCGGATCGTGCCGGCGAGCACCGGAGCGTCCTGTTCGACGTACCCGATCTGCGCGCGGAGCTCGGCGCGGTCGAGGCCACGGACGTCGACGCCGCCGAGCCGGATGACCCCGTCGGTCGGGTCGTAGAACCGTTCGATGAGTGCGAGCGTGGTCGACTTGCCCGCGCCGGACGGACCGACGAGTGCGACGCGTGATCCGCGGGGGACCCGGAAGGACACGTCGTGCAGCACCACGTCGTCGGAGGCGGTGTCGTCGTCGACGGCCGGCTCGGCGCCGTCCGCACCGGAGGCCTGGGCCGGACGCGCGTACCGGAACGACACGCGTTCGAAGGCGATCGCGTCGTCGCTCTCCACCGCGGCGGCGACACGGACGGCCTGGTCGTCCTGCGCCTCGGTCGGGAGGTGCAGGATCTCCTCGATCCGGCCGAGCGCACCGAGCGCCTGGGCGACGGCGACGGCAGCGCCCATGGCCTGGCCGAGCGGCATGATCATCATGAAGAGCAGCAGGATGAACGTGATGAGCGTCGCGATCGTGATGGTGCCGGCTGCGACCTGCGCACCACCGACGCCGAGGACGGCGATGAACGCGACCTGCATGACGATGCTCGCGACCGGGACGACGAACGCCGACATCCGCGCGATGTCGAGGCCACGACGGTAGGCCTCGGTCGCGTGGCCGTCGACCTCGTGCACCTCGCGCTCGGTGGCACCGGCGGCACGGATCGTGCGGACGGCACCGATGCCGCGTTCGACCGCCGCGGTGAGGTCGCCGACCTTCTCCTGCGCACGCTTCGACGCGACGCGGATGCGGCGGCTGAGCCCGCCGACGACGACGATCGCGACGAGCACGATGACGACGACGATGCCGAGGAGCAGCGGGTCGATGACGGCCATCGCGATGATGGCGCCGATGAACGTCAGGGCGCCGCCGATCGACTCGATGAGGCCCTGCGTCAGCACGGCGCGCAGCAGTGTCGTGTCGCTGCCGACGCGGGAGACGAGGTCGCCGGTGCGGCGCGTGTCGAACTCGGAGATCGGCAGGTTGAGGATGCGCGCGATGAGCTTCCGCCGGGTGGACAGGACGACGCCTTCACCCGCGCGCTGCAGCAGGAAGTGCTGCACACCGTTGAGGACGCCCGCGACGATGACGAGTCCGACGAGCAGCCAGACGAGGGTGCTCAGGGTGTTGCCGTGCTGGACGGCGGTGATGACCTGGTTGACGAGCAGCGGCTGCGCGAGGGACGCACCGGCACCGAGGACGCTCAGCACGATGATGACGACCATCGCGGGCTTGTTCTCGAACAGGTAGCTCAGCAGTCGGCCGAACGTGGCGCGGGGACCGTCGGTCTTCTTGGGTCTGGCGAAGGGGGAGCTCATCGTGTTCCTAGTTTCTGCCGTACTTCTTGTGCACTGCCTGGCGGCTGACGCCGAGCAGCGTCGCGATCTCCTGCCACGAGGCGCCGGCGTTCCGGGCACGTCGGGCCGCGAGTTCCTCGGTCCGGTCGAGCTCACGACGGAGTTCGCGCACGCTGGCGAGGGCGGAGAACGGGTCGTCTCCGGCTGCGCCGGCGGCGAGGCTCGTGATGGTCGGTCGGTCCACGCGTGTCAACCTACATTGACGCACCGACGGCTGTCAACCCGGGTTGACGACAGACGGGAGGCGCGGTGCCAGCCGGCACCGCGCCTCCCGTCTGCGCAGGTGGTCGCGTCAGGCGCGCGCGTCCACCGGTGCTGCGTCCGGTTCACCGGCGGTGTCCGCCGCGTCGAGCGCGGCGCTCTTCGTCTCACGGATGAAGAACAGGGCGACGAGCGTCACGACCGCGGCGATCGTGAGGTAGAGCCCGACCAGGAAGATGTTGCCGTCCGGCTGCCACAGCGCGAGCGCGATGGTCGGAGCGAGCGAAGCGCCGAGGATCGACGCGACGTTGTAGGCGATCGCCGAACCCGTGTACCGCACGTTCGTCGGGAAGAGCTCCGGCAGGAGGGCGCCCATCGGACCGAACGTCAGGCCCATCAGCGACAGTCCCACGATCAGGAACGTCACCACCGTGATCGGACCGGTCGACGCGGCGAACCAGAACTGGAACGTCAGGCCGAAGAGCGCGATGCCGATCGTGGTCGGGATGAGCGTGCGACGACGGCCGAACTTGTCGGCGAGGATGCCTGCGATCGGCGTGAAGATGCCGAAGAACACGACGCCGATCATGAGCAGCGTGAGGAACTCGCCACGGGTGTAGCCGAGGCCGATCTTCGGGACGAGGGGGCCGGCCTCGGCGCCCGTGGTGCCGTAGGACAGCGTGAACGTCGTCATGAAGTAGAAGAGGACGTAGGTCGCGACCATGCCGAAGGTGCCGACGATCACGGCGCGCCACGAGGTGCGGAACACCCGGCCGAGCGGGACCTTGGCGACCGAACCGGACTCCTGGACGCCACGGAACACCGTCGACTCGACGAGCTTGAACCGCACGTAGAGGCCCACGATCACCAGGACGGCCGACAGCAGGAACGGGAGTCGCCAGCCCCAGGCCTGGAAGTCCGGGTTCGGGGTGCCGTCGGCGCCGGCGGGCATCGCCGCGTTGATCGCGATGAACAGGCCGTTGGCGAGCAGGAAGCCGATCGGGGCACCGAGCTGCGGCATCGAGCCGAACACCCCGCGCTTGCCCTTCGGCGCGTTCTCGGTCGCGAGCAGCGCCGCGCCCGACCACTCGCCACCGAGCCCGACGCCCTGGGCGAAGCGCATCACGGCGAGGAGCACCGGCGCCCAGATGCCGATCGAGTCGAACGTCGGCAGGCAGCCGATGAGGAACGTCGCGGTGCCCATCACGAGCAGGGACGCCACGAGGGTCGCCTTGCGGCCGACGCGGTCGCCGAAGTGGCCGAAGATGATCGAGCCGACCGGGCGGGCGAAGAACGCGAGGGCGAACGTGACGAACGAGGACAGCTGCGAGGCCGTCGGGTCCTCGTTCGGGAAGAAGAGCGTCGGGAAGACGAGGACCGCGGCGGTCGCGTAGACGTAGAAGTCGTAGAACTCGATGGAGGTGCCGACGAGGCTGGCGATCACGACGCGGGAGCGCGGGTTGCCTGCGGTCTTCGGGGATGCGGGTGCCGGTGCGGCGGACATGGGGTGAGGAGACTCCGTGGATGACGCTCGGGGGGAGCGCAGCGGTGTTCCGGACGGCGGACACCGATCGGTTCGCGCGGGGTGGCGCGGGCACTGATCGGGTGCGTTCGGTTCGTGGTGGTGTACCGCTTGTGACGGGGCCACCATCGTACGACAGATGTCGTGAACCTGCGAATCCGCTGGATCGTGGCCGGGTCGGGCCGGCGCTCGGTCAGGCCAGCGGGCTGCCCGCTTCGAGGTGCGCGGGGAGCTGGTGCCCCATCCGGTCGCGCTTCGTGTCGAGGTACGCCGCGTTCTGCGCGGAGACGCCGACGACCAGCGGCACCAGGCTCTCCACCGTGATGCCGTGCTCCTCGAGCTGGCGACGCTTCTCCGGGTTGTTCGACAGGAGGCGGACGGTGGTGATGCCGAGGTCGGCGAGGATGCCGGCCGCGCCGCCGTACGCCCGCGAGTCGGCGGGGAGACCGAGCGCGAGGTTCGCGTCGAGCGTGTCGAGGCCGTCCTCCTGCAGGCGGTAGGCCTTGAGCTTGTTGATGAGACCGATGCCGCGGCCCTCTTGCCCGCGGAGGTAGATCACGACGCCGCCCTCGGCCGCGATCGTGTCGAGCGCGGCGTCGAGCTGCGGGCCGCACTCGCACTTGAGGGAGCCGAACGCCTCGCCCGTCAGGCACTCCGAGTGCACCCGGACGAGGGCGCCGTCGCGCGGTGCTGCACCGTCCGGGCCGGTGGCGATGATCGCGACGTGCTCGGCGCTCGTCACGAGGTCGCGGTACGCGCGCATCTCGAACGTGCCGTGCGTGGTCGGGACGTTCGTCGACACCTCGAACTGGACCGGGCTCCCGGGGGTGGGGGAGGTGAGTGCATCGGTCATGTGGTGCTCCGGTCGTTCTGGGGCCCCGCGATCCCGGGCTCGGCCGCCGCCGGCCGGGGTGCGCGGTGGGGTCGTGCTCGGACCAGCAGGTCGGGGCCGAGGCTGGTGGTCGATAGTACGTCCAACCGCCGACGCTCGCCGATGCTTCCCACACCGACGTCACCGAGGGCGACACGGGGGCCGCCGAGCAGGACGGGCGCGAGGTAGACGAGGTACTCGTCCACCAGACCGGCCGCGATCAGCGCCGAGGCGACGGTGGGCCCGCCCTCGACGAACACCGAGTGCACGCCGTGGTCCCGCAGTGCGCGGAGCGAGGCGGCGAGGTCGTGGCCGGACAGCGTCAGCAGGGCGCGAGGGTGGCGGCGGACCGCGGCGTCGTCGGGGACCGGCCGGTCGCCGAACACCACCGGGACGGGCTGGTCGGCGAGGAGTTCCCCGGCGTCGCCCCGCGCGGTGAGGCTCGGGTCGTCGGCGAGGACCGTGCCCGTCCCGACGAGGATCGCGTCGTGCGCGGCGCGCTGTTCGTGGACGTGCTGGCGTGCGGCCGCACCGGTGATCCACTGGCTCGTGCCGTCGGCCGCCGCGGCCCGGCCGTCGAGGCTCGACGCCCACTTCACCGTCACCCACGGGCGTCCGAGGCGCACCGAGAGGAGCCAGCGCTCGAGGAAGTCCTCGACCTCGTCGGCGAGGACGCCCGAGACGACGTCGACTCCGCCGGACCGGAGTCGCTCGGCACCCCCGTGGGCTGCCGGCCCGGGGTCGTCGACGGCGTACACGACGCGGCCGATCCCCGCTTCGAGCAGGGCGACGGCGCACGGACCGGTGCGTCCGGTGTGGTTGCAGGGTTCGAGGGTGACGACGGCGGTCGCGCCGACCAGGTGTGCGGGGTCGACCTTCGACATCGCGTCGACCTCGGCGTGCGGGGTACCGGCGCCCTTGTGCCAGCCCTCGGCGAGGACCGCTCCGTCGGGGGAGAGGATCACGGCGCCGACGCGGACGTGGTCACCGACCGCGGGGCCGAGGGCCGCGAGCTCGAGGCCACGGCGCATCGCACGGAGCTCGGCCGGCGAGACCGAGGGGTGCGCTGCGGGGGAGGCCGCGGAGTCCGACGGCCGAGGGGTGACGGTCACGGTCCGAGACTATCCGCGAACGGTCGGTGACGCGTCATCCGGGCGTGCCGTCGTCGTCTCGGCCGGCCACGGCAGGTCGGACGCGGGAGCGCCGTCGGCCCGCCGGAGCCCCTTCCACGCCGTCGTCGGAGCGCCGTCCCGCCCGGGGATGAGCGCGTCGCCGGTGCCGGTGTACGAGAACCCCGCGGCACGGGCGACCGAGGCCGAGGCGGTGTTGCCGACGTAGCACTCCCAGTACACGTCCGGCGCACCCTGCGCGAAGGCCCAGTCGAGCACGAGGCCGACGGCGTCGTGCATCAGTCCGGCGCCGCGTGCGGAGGGTGCGAGCCAGAAGCCGAGGTCCCGCCGCGCCGTGCGGTACCCGATGATCCCCTCGAGCCAGGTGGACCCTGTCCGACGGATCGCCCAGGTGTACTCGCGGTCGGAGGCCCACCCCGGACCGACGAGCGCGTCGACGAAGGTCGTGGCGTCCCGGGCGGTGTACGGCGTGGGGATCGTCGTCCAGCGCACGATGTCCGGGTCCTGGCAGGCCTCGGTGATCGCCGACGCGTCCGCCCGGGTGGGCACGTCGAGGTGCACCCGGGCGGACGACAGCGTGACGGGGCGCACGGTCAGCGCCGGGTGCGGGGCACGAAGCCGATGCGCTCGTAGACCTTCGCGAGGGTCTCGGCGGCGATCGACTCGGCACGCTCGGCGCCGACGGCGAGGAGCCGGTCGAGCTCGGCCGGGTCGTCGAGCAGCTCGAGCGTGCGGGCGCGCACGGGCTCGAGCTCGGCCACGACGGCGTCGGCGACCTCGCCCTTCAGGTCCCCGTAGCCCTTGCCCTGGAACGACTCCTCGAGCGCGGCGACCGGGGTGCCGGTGAACGCCGAGAGGATCGACAGCAGGTTCGTGACGCCCGGCTTCGCCTGACGGTCGGCCCGGATCTCGCGTTCGGTGTCGGTGACCGCCGAGCGGATCTTCTTCGCGGTGCGCTTCGGGTCGTCGAGCAGGCGGATGAGGCCGTTGTCGGACGCGGCCGACTTGCTCATCTTGCTCGTCGGGTCCTGCAGGTCGTAGATCCGTGCCGTGTCGGTGAGGATCCGGGCCTCCGGCACGACGAACGTGTCGCCGAACCGCGAGTTGAAGCGCCCGGCGAGGTCGCGGGTGAGCTCGACGTGCTGCCGCTGGTCGTCACCGACCGGCACGACCTTCGTGTCGTACAGCAGGATGTCCGCCGCCATCAGGATCGGGTACGTGAAGAGCCCGACCGACGCGGCCTCGGTGCCCTGCCGGGCGGACTTGTCCTTGAACTGGGTCATCCGGCTCGCCTCGCCGAAGCCGGTGAGGGTGTTCAGCACCCACGCGAGCTCGGCGTGCGCCGGGACGTGCGACTGCACGAACAGCGTCGCCTTGGTCGGGTCGATGCCCGAGGCGATGTACTGCGCGGCCGTCGCCCGGGTGTTCGCGCGGAGCTCGGCCGGGTCCTGCGGGGAGGTGATCGCGTGCATGTCGACGACGCAGTAGATGGCGTCGTAGTCGTCGAGCAGCGTCCGCCACTGCATGAGCGCGCCGATGTAGTTGCCGAGGTGGAGGGAACCGGCCGAGGGCTGGATGCCCGAGAAGATGCGCGTCTTGGTCATGGTGCTGTCCTGTGCTGGAGAAGTGTGGGGGTGCGGGTCAGAGTTCGTAGTCGACGACCACGGGGGCGTGGTCGGACCATCGCTGGTCGTACGCGGCAGCGCGGTCGACCGTGTACTGCGTGACCTTGGCGGCGAGCTCCGGGGTCGCCATCTGGTAGTCGATCCGCCAGCCCGTGTCGTTGTCGAACGCCTGGCCGCGCCACGACCACCACGTGTACGGCCCCTCGACGTCGCCGGCCTGGGCGCGACCGACGTCGACCCAGCCGAGACCGGGCCCGGTCGTGCCGTCGGCGCCCTCGACCTCGGCGCCCTGCTCGCCGAAGAACCGCGAGAAGTAGGCACGCTCGCGCGGCAGGAAGCCCGCGCGCTTGACGTTGCCCTTCCAGTTCTTGATGTCCCGCTGGTCGTGCCCGACGTTGAGGTCGCCGACGACGACCGCGAGCGGGTTGTGCTCGCGGAGCTTCGGCAGCCGCTCGGTCATCGCGTCGAGGAACTTCCACTTCTCGTCCTGCTTCGGGGTGTCCACCTCGCCCGAGTGCACGTACGTCGAGACGACCGTCACCGTGGTGCCGCCGATCTCGTAGTCGGCCTCGAGCCAACGCCCGGCGGAGTCGAAGTCGTCCGCACCGAGCGCGACGCGGTGCACGTGCGCGCTGTGGCGGGAGGCGATCGCGACGCCCGCCCGACCCTTCGCGGTCGCGGGGTCGTGCACGATGTCCCACTCGTCGCCGAGGAGCCCGGCGAGGTCGTCGCTCGACGCGCGGACCTCTTGCAGGGCGAGCACGTCGACGTCGCGGGTGGCGAGCCAGTCGCCCATGCCCTTCCGGAACGCGGCACGGATGCCGTTCACGTTGACGGATGCGAGGCGCAGGCGTGTCATGCAGAACACCCTATCGGCGGGTGCCGACACGGCTGCGCCGGTCGTAGCCTCGCGCCGTGACCGTCGTGATGACCGTGGGGGAGCTGCTCGCCGCGTTCCGCCCCGTGGCCGAGCAGATGCTGCTGAAGATCGCCGACGACCTGCAGGACTTCATCGCCGAGAGCGCCTTCGCCTGGGGCGAACTGCGCCCGATCCCGCCGCTGGGGCAGGAGCAGTAAGGGCGACCGGACGACGGACGGGAGGCGCGGTGCCAGCTTGCACCGCGCCTCCCGTCCGTCCTGTGGTCAGGCCGCGTCGTGGTCCGTCTTGAGGAACTCGACCAGGCTGTCCGCGGTGGTCTCGGCGTCGTCGCCGTTCACCGTGAGGGTCACCTCGTCGCCGTTCTCGATGCCGAGGCCGAGGAGCGCGAGGATGCTGCCGGCGTTCCCGGACTTGTCGCCCTTCGCGATCGTGACCTGGTGGCCGGACGCGGTCACGGTCTGGACGAAGAGGGAGGCCGGGCGTGCGTGCAGGCCGGACGCGCTGGCGACGGTGACGGTGCGGGTGGCTTCGGACATCGATGTACTCCTGTCGATGGGTGGTTGGCTCATGGTAGCGAGCGCGGGGTGGGCGGTTCCGGGGCGGGACGCAGGGTCAGTCGCGGCCGGGCCAGAAGACCTCGGTGCCGGCGGCCTCGACCTCGCGGACGAGGTCGGCGTTCACGCCGGGGTCGGTGATGATCGTGTCGATCGCGGCGAGCGGGGCGACGCGGCCGAACTCCTCGCGACCGAACTTGGTGTGGTCGGCGAGCAGGATGCTGCGGCGCGCGGACTTGATCATCGCGGACTTCACGGCGGCCTCGGCCATGTTGTGCGTCGTGAGGCCGCGCTCGGGCGTGATGCCGTTGATGCTGATGAACGCGACGTCGACGCTGACCATCCCGATGAGCTGGTGCGTCCACGTACCGACGCCGGCGAGCGAGTCGCTGCGGATGTTGCCGCCGAGCAGGTGCAGGTCGATGCCCGGCCGGTTCGCGACCGCCATCGCCACGGGCAGGGAGTGCGTCACGACGGTGAGGCCACGGTCGGTCGGGAGCAGCTCGGCGAGGCAGATCGTCGAGGTGCCGGCGTCGATCATGACCGACCCGTTCTCGGGCAGCTCGCCGAGCGCGGCCTCGGCGATGACCATCTTCTCGGCCTGGTTGATGCCGCCACGGTCGCCGACCCCCGGGTGCAGGGTGATGCGTTCGACGGGGATGGCGCCACCGTGCGCACGTCGGACCAGCCCGCGCCGCTCGAGCGAGGTGAGGTCGCGGCGGATCGTCTCCGGGGTCACCTCGAGCAGCTCGGCGAGGTCCTTGACGTCGACCCGGCCCTGCGCACGCGCCTGTTCGACGATGCGCTGGTGGCGCTCTGGTGCGTACATCGGGGCCTCGTCGTCTCGGAAGCGGTGGGGGAGTCGGAACGGAACGGACACGACCGGGCACGTCTCCGGCGACAGCGACCCGAACAGATCCGCCACCAGACGCAAACGGGCATCTGTTTCTGCATTTTTATCCCCGGATGTGTTTGTTTGTCAACGTGGATCGGGGTATGGTGCTGCTCAGTCGCACCGGCGGGGTCCCGTCTCCGCGCTGCGCGCACCGAACGAACCACCCCACCGCAAGCGCGCGTGAGATGAAGGAGTCTCGAATGTCCGAACTGCTCGGCACCGGCGTCGGCCGTGGCGTCGCCCACGGCCCCGTGCTCCGCATGGCCGACCCGCTCGGCGAACCGTCGAAGGACGCCCTGACCGGTTCGGCGGACGACGCGAAGCAGGCCGTGGCCGCCGCGATCGCAGCGGTGGCGGAGGACCTCAACAAGCGGGGGCAGCTCGCCGGCGGGGACGCCCAGGCCGTGCTCGAGGCGCAGGCGCTCATGGCGCAGGACCCGACCCTCCTCGACGACGTGCACGCCCGCATCGACGGCGGCACCAACGCCGAACGCGCCGTGTTCGAGGCGTTCGGCCAGTTCCGCGACCTGCTCGTCTCGATGGGCGGGTACATGGGGGAGCGTGCCGCCGACCTCGACGACGTCGCCCAGCGCATCATCGCCAAGCTCCGCGGCGTCCACGCCCCGGGTGTGCCCGAGTCGGACACTCCCTTCGTGCTCGTCGCCCGTGACCTCGCGCCGGCCGACACCGCACTCCTCGACCTCGACAAGGTCCTCGCCCTCGTCACGCGTGACGGCGGCCCGACCTCGCACACGGCGATCCTCGCCCGTGCCAAGGGCATCACCGCGATCGTCGGCGTGACCGGCGCGGACGACCTGGCCGACGGCACGGTCGTCGTCGTGGACGCCGCCGCCGGCACCGTCGTGACCGACCCGTCGGCCGAACTCGTCGCCGACGTCGAGCAGCGCATCGCCGACCGCCTCGCCGCGGCCGCAGCGCCCCTGACCGCCGGCGCACTCGCCGACGGGCACACCGTCCCGCTGCTCGCGAACCTCGGCAGCCCCGCCGACGCCGCGGGCGCCGTTGCTCTCGGTGCGGAGGGCGTGGGGCTCTTCCGCACCGAGTTCCTCTTCCTCGACTCGCCGAAGGCGCCGACCGTCGACGAGCAGAAGGACTCTTACAAGCAGCTGCTCGAGGCCTTCCCGGGCAAGAAGGTCGTCGTCCGGGCGCTCGACGCGGGTGCCGACAAGCCCCTGCCGTTCCTCACCGACAAGGACGAGGAGAACCCGGCCCTCGGTCGACGCGGTCTCCGGGCGCTCCGGAACCACCCCGAGGTGCTCCGCGACCAGCTCACCGCGCTCGCCCAGGCCGACGCCGAGACCGAGGCCGACCTCTGGGTGATGGCCCCGATGGTCGCCGACGCCGAGGAGACCGAGTACTTCGTCGACCTCGCCCGCGAGCTCGGGATCCGCACCGCCGGTGTGATGGCCGAGGTCCCCTCGCTCGCGCTGATGGCCGAGCAGGTGTTCACCTCCGCCGACTTCGTGTCGATCGGCACGAACGACCTGACCCAGTACACGATGGCCGCCGACCGCATGCTCGGTACCGTCGCGTCCTACCAGGACCCGTGGCACCCCGCCGTGCTCCGCCTCGTCGCGCAGCTCGGCGCAGCGGGAGCGGACGCCGGCAAGCCCGTCGGCATCTGCGGCGAGGCAGCGGCCGACCCGCTGCTCGCCGTCGTGCTCGTCGGTCTCGGCGCCACGACCCTCTCCATGACCCCCGCGGCCCTGGCCGACGTGCGCGCCGAACTCGGCAAGCACACCCTCGACCAGGCCCGCGAGATGGCCCAGGCGGCACTCGCCGCGAGCACGGCGGCGGCCGCCAAGTCCGCCGCGGCCGCGACGCACGCCGCCTGATCCGAACCCCCAGCACCACCTCCCCTCCACACGCAGCAGCAGCACCTCACAGAAAGTCACCGCACATGACAACGTCGTCCGTTGCAGCGCCCGACGCCCCCGCGAAGTCGCGGGGCGGCGCACGCGTCGCCGTTCAGAAGTTCGGCACGTTCCTCTCCGGCATGGTCATGCCCAACATCGCGATCTTCATCGCGTGGGGCATCATCACCGCCTTCTTCATCGAGACCGGCTGGACGCCCGTGGGCATCCTCGGCGGCTTCGGTGAGACGGGCGGCGTCGCGAACGTCGGCCTCGTCGGCCCGATCCTGACCTACCTCATCCCGCTCGCGATCGCGATCCAGGGTGGCCGGATGGTCTACGAGACCCGTGGTGCGGTGGTCGGTTCGATCATGACCATGGGTGTCATCATCGGCGCCAACGGCACGACGATGATCCTCGGCGCGATGATCTGCGGGCCGCTCGGCGCGTACCTCATCAAGCAGATCGACAAGCTCTGGGACGGCAAGATCAAGCCGGGCTTCGAGATGCTCGTGAACAACTACGCGGCCGGCATCCTCGGCTTCGGGTTGGCCATGGCCGGGTTCTTCTGGCTCGCGCCGCTGTTCAAGCTCATCGCCGAGGGCCTCGGCGACGCGGTGAACTTCCTCGTCCAGCACTCGCTGCTCCCGCTCGCCAGCGTGATCATCGAGCCGGCCAAGGTGTTCTTCCTCAACAACGCCATCAACCACGGTGTGCTCGACCAGCTCGGCGCGCAGCAGGTCCAAGAGTCCGGCAAGAGCATCCTCTTCCTGCTCGAGGCGAACCCCGGCCCGGGTCTCGGCATCCTGCTCGCCTTCACCTTCTTCGGTGTCGGCATCGCCCGCTCGACCGCTCCCGGCGCGATCATCATCCAGTTCCTCGGCGGCATCCACGAGATCTACTTCCCGTACGTGCTGCAGAAGCCGGTCCTGTTCATCGCCGTCATCCTCGGTGGTGCCACGGGCGTCGCGACCAACGTCGCGTTCCACTCCGGTCTCGTCGCCCCGGCGTCGCCCGGATCGATCTTCGCGGTGCTCGGTGCGACGGCGAAGGACAGCTTCCTCGGCGTCATCCTCTCGGTCATCCTGTCCGCAGCGGTGTCGTTCGCGGTCGCGTCGTTCTTCCTCATCGCGACCCGCAAGCGTGACCTCGCGAACGGTGGCGGCGACATGAGCGCCGCGATGGCGAAGCTCCAGGCGAACAAGGGCCGCGACGTCAACGCCGCGACCTCGGGCCTGCTCGGCAACAACTCCCCGGCGAACGAGGAAGAGGCGGAGGCCTCGCTCGGTGGCGTCGGTTCGGCGACCACCGCGACCGCGACCCGCGTCCAGAACCTCGTGTTCGCCTGCGACGCCGGCATGGGCTCCAGCGCGATGGGCGCCAGCGTCCTCCGCAACAAGATCAAGAAGGCGGGCATCGAAGGGGTCACGGTCTCCAACAAGGCGATCGCGAACCTCTCCGGTGACGAGGACCTGATCATCACGCAGGAGGAGCTGACGGAGCGCGCGAAGCAGAAGAACCCGAACGCACAGCACGTGTCGGTCGGCAACTTCATGAACGCGCCGCAGTACGACCAGGTCGTCGAACAGCTCAAGAACCAGTAACGAAGTGCAGTATCGGAGGGGACGGGCCACGGCTCGTCCCCTCCACACGTCCACGACGCCACGTCACGAAGCAAGGAGAACCCCGATGCCCGTCCTGCAGGAGAGCCAGATCCGGATCCACACCGAGGACACCGCACCGACCAAGTCGGAGGCGATGAAGGAGGCTGCCGAGATCCTCGAGGCTGCAGGCGCGGTCACGGCGGACTACTACCCGGCGATGCTCGAGCGCGAGAAGAGCGTCTCGACCTACATGGGGAACTTCCTCGCCATCCCGCACGGCACGAACGACGCGAAGGACGCCATCAAGTCCTCGGCGCTGTCGTTCATCCGCTACGCGACCCCGATCGACTGGGACGGCAACCCCGTCCGCTTCGTCGTCGGCATCGCGGGCGTCAACAACGAGCACCTCGACATCCTGTCCAAGATCGCGATCGTGTTCAGCGACGAGGACGAGGTCCAGAAGCTGACCGACGCACCGGACACCGCCGCGATCCTGTCGATCCTCGGCGAGGTCAACGAGTGAGCACCCCCACCGCCGTCCACTTCGGCGCGGGCAACATCGGCCGCGGCTTCGTCGGACTGCTCCTGCACGAGGCCGGCTACGAGGTCGTCTTCGCCGACGTCGCCGCGCCCCTCATCGACGCTCTCGCCGCTGCCGACTCGTACACGGTGCACGAGGTCGGTCAGAACGCGCGCGACCACGAGGTCACGAACTTCCGTGCCTTGAACAGCGCCCAGGACGAATCGGCCGTCGTCGCCGAGATCGCCACGGCGTCCATCGTCACCTGCGCCGTCGGACCGAACGTCCTGAAGTTCATCGCGCCGGTCATCGCGAAGGCGCTCCAGCAGCGCGACGCGGACGCCGCGCCGATCGCCGTGATGGCGTGCGAGAACGCCCTCAACGCCACCGACCGCCTGCGCGAGTTCATCGTCGAGGCGCTCCCCGCCGACGTCCGCGACCAGGCCCTCGCCAAGGCTGTCTTCGCGAACACCGCGGTCGACCGCATCGTCCCGGCGCAGCCCGAGGGCGCGGGCCTGGACGTCACCGTCGAGACCTACTTCGAGTGGGCCGTCGACCGCACGCCGTTCGGCGGGAACGAGCCGGAGATCCCCGGCGCCCACTACGTCGACGGCCTCGCCGCGTCGATCGAGCGCAAGCTGTTCACGGTGAACACCGGGCACGCGACCGTCGCGTACCACGGCTTCCTCGCCGGGGCGGACAAGATCTCGGACGCCATCGCGATCCCCGCGGTCCGGTCCGAGCTCGAGTCCGTGCTCGCCGAGACGAGCGACCTGCTCGTCCGCCGCCACGAGCTCGACCCCGAGGTGCACCGTGCGTACGTGCAGGCCATCATCGGGCGCTTCGAGAACCCGCACCTGCCCGACACCGTGACCCGCGTCGGCCGACAGCCGCTGCGCAAGCTCTCCCGCGACGAGCGCTTCGTGTCGCCCGCCGCCGCCCTCGCCGAGGACGGCACGGAGCCGACGGCGCTGCTCGACGCCATGGGCGCCGCGCTGCGTTTCGACGTGCCGGACGACGAGCAGAGCGTCGAACTCCAGGCGCTGCTGCGCTCGGACCGGAGCGACGCCGAGGTCGTGACCGAGATCACCGGGCTCGACGAGCAGCACCCGCTGCACGCCGCGTTCGCGGACCGGGTGCGGTCCGCGCGCGCCTAGCGTCCTCGACGCATCCACCTGACGGACTGGAGGCGCGGTGCCGGCTGGCACCGCGCCTCCAGTCCGTCACTCGCCCACGTCGGACCGCCGGGTCAGGCCGTCCGCAGCACGAGACCGCCGTGCTCGACGCGCAGGCTGGCAGCGGCCACCAGGCCGAACGGATCACCGTCCAACTGCAGCTGTTCGGGCTCGTCGAGCACGAGGTCGAGTCGCCGCGCCGTCGTGTAGCCGAGCGTCCGCGACCGCGGCAGGAAGCGCGCGAGCAGCCGTCCGAAGCGCGTCCGGTGGTAGAAGCGGTTGAGCGACAGGCCGTAGCCGATCTTCGTCCAGCCGAAGGCGCCACGTGGGCGGAACGCCACCGCGTCGAGGAGCCCGTCGTCCGGCTGCGCTTCGGGGAGGAGCAGCAGGCCCGCCGTGAGGGTCCCGCAGTTGCCCACGATGACGGTGTGCGCCCGCATGCTGTGCTCGTCGCCCTCGTCGAGGCGGTACCGGAGGTCGACCTGGTGGTTGCCGACCACGGACCGCATGATCGGGTCGGAGTAGGCGAGCCAGCCGAAGCGCTTCTTCAGCCCGGCGTTCGTGTCCGCGGCCATCCGGGCGTCGAGACCGATCCCCGCCATCACGAGGAACGCGTGCTCGGTCGTGTCCCCGTCGGCGGTGGTGAGCGCGGCGAAGGCGACGTCGACGGCACGGTCAGCGCCGTGGAAGGCCGACCGGACGGCCGCGGTGACGTCACCGATCGGGATGCCGAGGTTCCGTGCGTAGAGGTTGCCGGTGCCCGTCGGGAGCAGGGCGATCGGGATGCCGGACCCGTGCAGCACCTCGGCTGCGACCCGCAGCGTGCCGTCGCCACCGACGACCAGCACGACGTCGGGTGCGCTGTCACGAGCGGCGCGTGCGGCGGCGCGGCCGTCGTCGTCGGCCGCGGTCTCGAACCAGGCGGTGTCCGCCCAGCCGAGCGACCCCTGCTCGGTGGCGACCGCCGAGCGGAGGGCGGCGAGGTCGACCGCGGAGGGGTTCACGACGACGGCCGCGTGCTGCGGGCCGGCCGTCCGGTGCGTGCGGTCGGGGGCTGCGGGAGTGGAGGGCACCAGTCGACGGTACCGCCGGACGCGAGGCGATCGCGCCGCGGACCGGTGTGTCCGATCCCCGCGGATCCGCCGAACCTGGCAATCGGGACCCTCGCGCACAGGTGAGCGAGCGAGACTCGCGGCACGGCGAGTGCCGGGTGACTTCGACACCTGTGCGGTACCTCTCCTGAACAGGCAGGGGCCGTCATGGCCAGCACGCCCATCGTCCGCTCACTCACCCTCATCGGCACCGGGATCGGACTGGCGGCAGCGCTGGCGCTCGCGTCCTCCGGTCCCGCCTCGGCCGCGACCGTCATCGACGGTCCGATCGGGCTCGGCACGGCCGCGACGTACGGCGTCCTCGGCGCCTCGACCGTCACGAACACCGGGCCCACCACCGTCCAGGGCGACCTCGGCCTCTCCCCGGGGACCTCGATCACCGGGTTCGGCGGACCCGGCAACGGGATCGTGACCGGCACGGTGCACCAGACCGACGCGGCAGCGACCCAGGCCCAGGCCGACACCACGACCGCGTACGACGTCGCGGCGTCGCTGACCCCGACGCAGACCGGCATCTCGGAGCTGAACGGCCTCAGCCTGTCGCCCGGCGTCTACACCGGCGACGCACTGCGACTCGCGGACACCGGGACGCTGACGCTCGCGGGCAGCGCCGACTCCGTGTGGGTGTTCCAGGCCGCGTCGACGCTGACGATCGGATCGGGCACGCGCATCCTCACCACGGGTGGCGCGAGCTCCTGCAACGTCTTCTGGCAGGTCGGCAGTTCGGCGACGATCGGCAGCGCCGCGCAGTTCCAGGGCACGGTCCTCGCGGACCAGTCCGTCACGGCCACCACGGGTGCGACCGTCGTCGGGCGTCTGCTCGCGCGCACCGCGGCCGTCACGCTCGACACGAACACGATCACCGCGCCGACCGGGTGCCCGGCCCCCGGCACCCCCTCCGAGACGGTGGCTCCGACCATCACGTCCGGCACCCCCACGGCCGCGACCGCCGGCACGCCCTACTCGTTCCCGGTGACGGCGACGGGAACGCCCGCGCCCACGTACTCGGACGGCGGGACCCTGCCGCCCGGGCTCACGATCAACCCGACGACCGGGGTCATCTCCGGCACCCCGACGACGCCCGGCACCACGACGGTGACGATCACGGCGGACAACGGCACAGCCCCGGCCGACACCGAGACGTACGTGCTCACCGTCCGCGCTCCCGCGGTGGTCCCGACGCCGACCCCCACTCCCTCGGCACCGACGTCGAGCGCTCCGGCCGTGCCGGTCGCTGCGGGCTCGGGCAGCGGTGGTTCCGGGAACTCCCCGGCGGAACTCGCCTTCACCGGCAGCGACCCGACGGTGCCGCTCACGATCGCCGGAGCACTCCTCGTCGCCGGCTCCGCACTGCTCGTGCTGCGGTCCCGTACCCTGCGTGCCCGACGACGTCCGGCACCGCGCGCGTAGCGTCGGGAGCATGACGAAGCACTGGGTGGCCCCGCGGTTCGGCGGCAGCGAAGTCCTCGAGTACGTCGAGACCGAGGTGCCGGCCCCGGGGCCCGGCGAGGTGACGATCGACGTCCGCGCTGCGGGCATGAACCCCGCCGACACGAAGCACACCCGGCAGGGCGACCCGTCGGACCTGCCGATCGCGATCGGCTACGAGGTCGCGGGCGTCCTGAGCGCCGTCGGTCCGGACACCGAGATCGCGTCCGGCGGGGGAGCGGTCGGTGACGAGGTCCTCGCGTTCCGGGTCGCTGGTGGCTGGGCCGAGCGACTCACGGTGCCGGCACGGGACGTGTTCGCCAAGCCCGCGGCCCTCGGCTTCCCCGAAGCCGCGAACCTCCTGCTCGCCGGCACCACCGCCGCGGACATGCTCCGGGTGACCCGGGCCTCGGGGAACGACACGGTCCTCGTGCACGGTGCCGCCGGTGCCGTCGGGGTCAGCCTCCTGCAGCAGCTGCGCCTCCTCGGGGCGCGGGTCATCGGCACCGCCTCCGAGCGCAACGCCGACACCGTCGCGGACTTCGGCGGTGAGTGGATCGCCTACGGCGACGGGCTCGAGGACCGGGTCCGGGCACTCGTGGCCGACGGCACGGGCGACGGCGTCGACGTGGCGCTCGACTGCGTCGGGACCGACGAGGCCGTCGACGTCTCGCTCGCGCTCGTCGCGGACCGGTCGCGCATCGTCACGATCGCCGCGTTCGGTCGAGCGGGGGCCGACGGCATCCGTGCGATCGGCGGAGCCCAGCCGGAGAGCAAGGCGTTCCGAGACTCGGTGCGGCAGCGACTCATCGACCTCGCGGGCGACGGGCAGCTCGCCGTCCCCGTCGCGCGAACGTTCCCGCTCGCCGAGGCGAAGGCCGCGGCCGAGGTGCTCGAGTCGCAGCACCCCGGCGGGAAGCTCGCGCTCGTCCCCTGATCCGGCGCGGACGTGGCCGGGGCGTTCTGGTTGAATCGCACTCGTACTTCAGCCAACACCCGAGGGGGACCCATGACCGACCAGTACCCGCCGCAGAACCCGTACGGCCAGCAGCCCGCACCGACCGGGCCCGGGGGCGAACCGCCGATCTGGGCGCCCTGGTACGGCATCTCGTTCGGCAAGGCGTTCTCGCGCTTCTTCAAGAAGTACGCGACGTTCAGCGGCCGCGCGAGCCGCAGCGAGTACTGGTGGTGGTACCTCTGGAGCGCCATCATCGGCACGGTGGCGTCGATCATCACGGTCATCCTGACGGCGGCCACCGGCACGACGACCACCACGACCTCCTCGACGTACGTGGGCTTCTCGACGATGTCGACCAACCCGCTCGCCGGGACGGCCTTCTGGATCGTCGGACTCGCGCTCGTCATCCCGACGCTGGCGCTCATCGTGCGACGCCTCCACGACGCGAACATCAGCGGGCTCTTCGCGCTGCTGCTGCTCATCCCGTTCCTCGGTGCGGTCGCGGTGTTCATCATGATGTTCCTGCCGTCGAACCCGCAGGGCGCCCGGTTCGACCGACCGACCGGTTCGCGATGACGACCGGCGGCGAACCCGGGTGGGGACAGCCGGACGGGCAGCAGCCGCCGGCCGGGCAGCCGAACGGCCAGCCCTCCGCGCCGTACGGCCAACACTCGGCGCCGTACGGGCAGCAGAACGGCCAGCAGTACGGCCAGACGTTCCCGCCCTACGGTCAGCCGTACGCGCAGCTCCAGCCCCCGATCCCGGTCGGGCCGGACGGCACGCCCCCGCTCTGGGCACCCTGGTACGGCATCGGCTTCCTCGACGCCGCCACGCGGTTCTTCAAGAAGTACGCGCGGTTCGACGGGCGCGCCAGCCGGAGCGAGTTCTGGTTCTGGGCGCTCGCCAACGGGCTGGTCAACCTCGTCTTCCTCGGCGCCTACCTCGTCGCGCTGTTCTCCTGGATCGCGGCGAACACCTCGACCGACGCGTACGGCGTGGCACGGTCCGACGCCGTGGGGCCGCCCGTCGTCGCGCTGCTGATCGGCGGGGTCTGGGGGCTCTGGTGGCTCGCGACGATCGTGCCGAGCCTGGCCCTGGGGTGGCGCCGGGTGCACGACGCGAACCTGGCCGGACCGTTCTGGCTCATCGCGCTGTTCGTCGGGATCGCCGGGATCGTCTTCGGCGCCCTCGAGTCGAACCCGGCCGGTGCGCAGTACGACCGCCCCGACCTCGGGTAGCGCGACCACCACGACGAAGCGGCCCGCCCCGGCAGGGGGCGGGCCGCTTCGTCGTGGTGCGGTCGGGGCGCGGGTCAGACCACCCGGAGCCGCGAGAGCGAACCGTCCACGACCAGGTCGCGCACCGTGACGGACGGATCCGCCGTCTGGAAGCGCAACGCGCCTCCGGGCTGGTCGAACCAGGGCTGGACGAACCGGACCGTCACCAGGAACGGCCGTTCGACCAGGTAGCGGTGCGTCTCGGGCGCCGACGCGACGTGCGGCGGCAGTGAGCGCTGCGGCAGCGGGGTGTCGAGCGGGTGCAGCAGGTAGCCGTCCGGGCCACCGACGCGGTCCACGGGCACGCCGGCCGGCACCTGGATCGTGAGGCCCTGCTCGCCCGCCTGCGCCACCTGCTGCGCGAGCTGCGGGTACGTCGACGCCGCCCGGTCGCGGAGCCCGTCGAGCTCGTACCGGGGGATGTCCTTCGGCGCCGGGAACGGCCGGTTGAGGAAGCGACGGAGCATCTCGACCGCGTCCGCTTCGCCCCGGGCGGTCGCGAGACGCCGCGCGGTGCCGTAGTCGACGACCTCGAGCGCGAAGTCGCCCGTGCCCTCGACCGCCACGACGCGGAGCGCGCCCTCGACCGGGGGCTCGTGCAGGGTCTCTCCGGGGAGCTGCACGTAGCGGATCGTGTAGCTGAGCTGGTCGAGGATGGGGCGGGTGTCCGCGAAGGTCATGGAGCGGAGCCTATCGGTGGTGCCCCTGACGTGCCTTGGACGGAGCCGAGCGTCGGCCCCGTCCCGGCGACGTCGTCAGGCCCGGCCCCGCATGACGGCCTGCTTGACCTCGGAGATCGCCTTCGTGACCTGGATGCCGCGCGGGCAGGCGTCGGTGCAGTTGAAGGTCGTGCGGCAGCGCCACACGCCCTCCTTGTCGTTGAGGATGTCGAGCCGGACGTCGGCCGCGTCGTCGCGCGAGTCGAAGATGAACCGGTGCGCGTTCACGATGGCGGCGGGACCGAAGTACTGGCCGTCCGTCCAGAACACCGGGCAGGACGACGTGCACGCGGCGCAGAGGATGCACTTCGTGGTGTCGTCGAAGCGCGCACGGTCGGCCACCGACTGGATGCGCTCCTTGCCCGGGGTGGGGGCGGTCGCGGGCTGCAGGAACGGCTGGACCTCACGGAAGGACTTGAAGAACGGCTCCATGTCGACGACGAGGTCCTTCTCGAGCGGCAGGCCCTTGATCGCCTCGACGTAGATCGGCTTCGACACGTCGAGGTCCTTGATCAGCGTCTTGCACGCCAGCCGGTTGCGCCCGTTGATGCGCATCGCGTCGGAGCCGCAGACGCCGTGCGCGCAGGAGCGCCGGAAGGTCAGGGAGCCGTCCTGGTCCCACTTGATCTTGTGGAGCGCGTCGAGGATGCGGTCGGTCGGCAGCATCATGACGTCGAAGTCCTGCCAGCGCGGCTCGTCGTCGACGTCCGGGTCGAAGCGGCGGATGATGAGCGTCACCGGGAACGATCCGGGAGGGGCGTCCTGCACGGTGTCGGTGCGGGGTGCGTCGGAGACCAGGGTGTCGGTCATCTCAGTACTTCCTCTCCATCGGCTGGTACCGCGTCACGACGACTGGCTTCCAGTCGAGGGTGATGTGGTCGTCGGCGAGTGACGAGTGCGGGTCGCCCGTCAGGTACGCCATGGTGTGCTGCATGTAGTTCTCGTCGTCGCGCTTCGGGTAGTCGTCGCGCATGTGGCCACCGCGGGACTCCTTCCGGTTCCGGGCGGAGTACACGACGACCTCGGCGAGGTCGAGCAGGAACCCGAGCTCGACGGCCTCGAGCAGGTCGGTGTTGAACCGCTTGCCCTTGTCCTGCACGGAGACCTGCAGGAAGCGGTTCCGGAGCGTGTGGATGGTCTCGGTGACGCGGGCGAGCGACTCGTCGGTGCGGAACACCTGCGCGTTCTTGTCCATCTCGTCCTGCAGTTCCTTGCGGAGCACGGCGATGCGCTCGGTGCCGGTCGAGGCACGGAGCTGGGCGAGCATGTCGCGGACGCCGGCGGCCGGGTCCTCGGGCAGGGGCAGGAACTCGGCGGTCTTGACCCACTCGGCCGCGTTGTTGCCCGAGCGCTTGCCGAAGACGTTGATGTCGAGCAGCGAGTTGGTGCCGAGGCGGTTCGAACCGTGGACGGATACGCAGGCGCACTCGCCGGCGGCGTAGAGCCCGGGGACGACCGTGGTGTTGTCGTACAGGACCTCGGCGTCGGTGTTGGTCGGGATGCCGCCCATCGCGTAGTGCGCCGTCGGCATGACGGGCACCGGCTCGACGACCGGGTCGACACCGAGGTAGGTGCGCGCGAACTCGGTGATGTCGGGGAGCTTGGTCTCGAGCACCTCGGCCCCGAGGTGCGTGCAGTCGAGCAGCACGTAGTCCTTGTTCGGCCCGGCGCCACGGCCCTCGGCGACCTCTTGCACCATGCACCGGGCGACGATGTCACGCGGGGCGAGGTCCTTGATGGTGGGAGCGTAGCGCTCCATGAACCGCTCGCCCGAGGCGTTGCGGAGGATCGCGCCCTCGCCGCGGGCGCCCTCGGTGAGGAGGATGCCGAGGCCGGCGAGCCCGGTCGGGTGGAACTGGAAGAACTCCATGTCCTCGAGCGGGAGGCCGGTGCGCCAGACGATCCCGACGCCGTCGCCGGTCAGGGTGTGCGCGTTCGAGGTGGTCTTGTACATCTTGCCGAAGCCACCGGTCGCGAAGATCATCGCCTTGGCGTGGAAGACGTGGAGGTCACCGGTCGCGAGCTCGTACGCCACGACACCGGCGGGCTGCTTGCGGGTGACGCCGTCCTCGCCGACGACGTCGACCATGATGAGGTCGAGCGCGTAGAACTCGTTGAAGAAGTTCACGCCGAGCTTCACGCAGTTCTGGAACAGCGTCTGCAGGATCATGTGGCCCGTGCGGTCCGCGGCGTAGCAGGCCCGGCGGACGGGGGACTTGCCGTGGTCGCGGGTGTGACCGCCGAAGCGCCGCTGGTCGATCTTGCCCTCGGGCGTGCGGTTGAACGGCAGCCCCATGTTCTCGAGGTCGATGACCGCGTCGATGGCTTCCTTCGCGAGGATCTCGGCGGCGTCCTGGTCGACCAGGTAGTCGCCGCCCTTGATCGTGTCGAAGGTGTGCCACTCCCACGAGTCCTCTTCGACGTTGGCGAGCGCCGCGGCCATCCCGCCCTGCGCCGCACCGGTGTGCGAACGCGTCGGGTACAGCTTCGAGATGACGGCCGTCTTCGCCTTCGGGCCGGCCTCGATGGCGGCACGCATGCCGGCACCGCCCGCGCCGATGATGACGATGTCGAACTGGTGGTGGTGAACGGTGGTCTCGGTCACTGGGGCCTTTCAGGAGTGGTGCCGCGCCGGCAGGGGCGTGCGGCGGCGAGGTCGAGGACGCGTGCTGCGGCTACTGGGCCGGGCAGAACGACGGCAGGTCCGCGGCGGCTGCGCCGGCGGGGCACGGGTCGAACGTCCAGCACACGAGCAGGCCGAGCACGATGAGCACGACGCAGGCGATGAGGATCGCGACGAGCAGGGTCTTGCGGATGCCCGGCTTCGACACGTAGTCGTTGACGATCGTCCGCATGCCGTTCGAACCGTGGATCAGCGCGAGGACGAGCATGAGCGAGTCCCACACCTGCCAGAACGGCGACGCCCACTTGCCGGCGACGAACGCGAAGTCGATCTGCTTGACGCCTTCGCCCGCCACCATGTTGACGAAGAGGTGCCCGAAGATCAGCACGACGAGCAGGACGCCCGAGCCGCGCATGTAGATCCAGCCCCACTTCTCCCAGTTGGTGGAGCGGCGGGCTGCTGCTGCCGAGCGCGGGGGCTCGATGGTCTGCGTGGTCATCCGGATGCCCCCTAGTTGAAGTCCGCGACGAGGTTCATGAGCTGGCGCGGCAGGAAGCCGGCGATGGCGATCGCCCAGAGGACGATCACGATCCAGAACATGGCCCGCTGGTACTTCGGGCCCTTCGACCAGAAGTCGATGAGGATGATCCGGAGCCCGTTGAACGCGTGGAAGACGATGGCCATCACGAGCGCGATCTCACCGAGGTTCATGATCGGCGTCTTGTACGTGCCGATGACCGCGTTGTACGCCTCGGGGGAGAGCCGCACGAGGGCGGTGTCGAGGATGTGCACGAGCAGGAAGAAGTAGATCGCCACACCGGTGATCCGGTGCAGGACCCAGGACCACATGCCGGTGGACCCCCGGTAGAGCGTCCCCTGCGGTGTCCGAGAAGCGCGCGGCGCCTCGATCGTCACCCGGGGTGCGGCGGTCGCCGTACCCCCTGCGGTCTGCTCGGCCATGAGCTCGTCCTCCCATAGGACGGGCTCGCCCGATCGGCGAGCCCTTGCCGTTCGTGTTCGTGTGGAACACGACCCATCCTATGCGCGTGCGCTGACCTTCTCGTGCCAACCGGTCCGGGCACCCCGCGTCGTGGCGGGCGGCGCGCCGATCGTGCGGGCCGTGTCGTGGTGGTCGAGCAGTTCGTCGCCGATCGCCTCCCACGTCGTCCCCTCGACCCGGAGCCGCCCGGCGGAGCCCATCCGCTCGGCCAGGGCGCGGTCGTGGTGCAGGGCGAGGACGGCTCGGCGCAGGGCCTGTGGCTCGTCCGGGTCGTACAGCTCGCCGTCGAGTCCCGGCGCGACGAGGTCGAGCGGCCCGCCGGCGCTCGGCGCGACGACCGGCAGCCCGCTGGCGTGCGCCTCCTGCAGGGTCTGGCCGAATGTCTCCGCCGGTCCCGTGTGGACGAACAGGTCCAGGGCCGCGTAGGCGTCCGCGAGCGCGTCCCCGCGGAGCGGACCGGTGAACGTGACGTCCAGGTGGCGGAGGCGCCGTTCGAGCGCGGCCCGGGACGGACCACCGCCCGCGACCACGATCCGGATCCCGGGGATGCCGCCGAGCTCCGCGAGCCGCTCGACCTCCTTCTCGGGCGCGAGCCGCCCGACGTACCCGACGATGGTCTCGCCGCGCGGGGCGATCCGCCGCCGGAGCGCCCGCACGTGCGCCGACGAGCGGCGCGCGGGGTGGAACAGCTCGGTGTCGACGCCGCGGCCCCAGCGCGCGACGCGGGGGACGCCGTCCTCGGCGAGCATCGCCGCGGTCGCGCTCGACGGCGCGAGCGTCAGCGAGGCGCCGGCGTGGATGCGTCCGAGGATCTTCCGCACCAACGGGACGGTCGCGGTCAGGCCGTTGCGGCGGGCGAACCCGGCCACGTCGGTCTGGAAGACGGCGACGGAGGGGATGCCGAGCCTCCCGGCCGCCGTGATCGCGCGCCCGCCCAGCAGGAACGGACTCGCGGCGTGGAGCACGTCGGCGCCGGAGGCGGCGAGGATCGTGTCGAGCACCGGGTGGGGGAGCGCGACCGGGAACTGGCGGTAGGCCACGGCCGGTACCCGGTGGACGTCGAAGGAGCGGTACCGCTCCACCGCGGTGCGCGAGCGGAACTGCGCGATGCCGGGGGTGTCCGGCGCGATGACGACCGCGCGGTGACCGCGGCGTTCCAGGTGGTCCAGCACCGCGAGGACGCTGGTGGTGACGCCGTTGAGGGTGGGCAGGAAGCTCTCGGTCACGACGGCGACGGTCCGTTGGGACGTGCCGCGCTCCACGCTGCGTGCGTTCATGGCGGTGTCCATGCTCCGCGCGCGGCGTGTCCCCGCGGGGCCGTCGACGTGAACGCCCGGCACGCAGGCGGTGAACAGCCGCGTCGGCGGGTGGCGAACGGTCGCGTCCGCGCGTGGTGGACGACCGGACTGGAGGCGCGGCGCACGACCGGCGGGCCGGCTGCGATGGCCGTGTGCGGACTCCCGCACCGCGTGCGTGCGGGAAGCGTGCGGGAACCACCCAGGTCGCGCCCGGCCGCACCGGTACGGTGAGCACGTGGCAGACGCACTCGAGGACTTCTACGCGATCATCCCCGCCGGGGGCATCGGATCGCGGCTCTGGCCGTTGTCGCGTGCCGACGCGCCCAAGTTCCTGCACGACCTGACCGGGTCCGGCACCTCGCTGCTCCGGCAGACGTGGGACCGCCTCGCGCCCCTGGCCGGCGAGCAGCGGATCATGGTCGTCACCGGCCGTGCGCACCGGGTCGCCGTCGAGTCGCAGCTCCCCGGCGTCGAGGACCACAACGTCGTGCTCGAGAGCGAGCCGAAGGACTCCACGGCGGCCATCGGCCTCGCCGCGGCGATCCTGCGCCGCCGCGAGCCGGACGTCGTCATCGGCTCCTTCGCGGCGGACCACGTCATCGGTGACGCCCGGGGCTTCCGCCGGTCGGTCCGCGAAGCGGTCGTCGCCGCACGCGCCGGCTACATCACGACGATCGGCATCACGCCGACCGAGCCGGCGATCGGCTTCGGCTACATCCACGCGCACGACGACCCGATCGGCATCGAGGGCGCCCCGACCGCCCACGCGGTGCGCTCCTTCGTCGAGAAGCCCGACCTCGACACCGCGCGCTCGTACGTCGAGCAGGGCACCTACCTCTGGAACGCGGGCATGTTCATCGCCCGCGCGGACGTGCTGCTCGCCGAGATCGGCCGGACGAAACCCGAGCTGCTCGCCGGCATCGAGGAGCTCGCCGACGCGTGGGACACCTCGGCCCGTGGTGCCGTCGTGGACGCGGTGTGGCCGAACCTCGAGAAGATCGCCATCGACTACACGGTCGCCGAGCCCGCCGCCGCCGCAGGGCGCATGGCGGTCATCCCCGGCGACTTCGACTGGGACGACGTCGGCGACTTCGCCTCGCTCGCGAAGCTGCAGTCCGGCGGCCGCGCGAACAACCTCGCGGTGCTCGGGGACGGCGCTCGCATCCTCGCGGACTCGTCGAGCGGCATCGTCGTCTCGCACAGCCAGCGGCTCATCTCGCTCATCGGCGTCGAGGACATCGTCGTCGTGGACACCCCCGACGCCCTGCTCGTGACCACCAGTGCGAACGCGCAGCGCGTCAAGGGTGTGGTGGATGCACTGAAGATCAGCGGCCGCGGCGACGTCCTGTAGCGCTCCATCACGAAAAGCGCTTGACGCCCCCCGAACTGGGGGCAGAACCGTGACTTCGCGTTACGGGCGCGTTTCGGCGCGGTCGCGATCCCGTAACTGATCCCAGGAGTCCCTCAGGGGCGTTCTGTACCGGCCGGGCGGTCGTGTACTGTCGCCACGATCGCCCGGAACGCACGTGGTCCGGGCACGCTCCCCGGAGGAACCCACCCGTGACATCTCGTACCCGTCAGGTCCTGCTGAGCTCCCTCGCGCTCGCCGGTACCGTCGCCGTCCTCGCCGGTTGCTCGGCCGCCCCGTCCGACACCGCGTCCGGCGACAACAAGACCAGCTTCCGCCCCTGCATGGTCTCCGACGCAGGTGGCTTCGACGACAAGTCGTTCAACCAGCTCGGGTTCGAGGGCATGAAGGACGCCGCGTCCGACCTCGGTGCCACCTACAAGTCGGCCGAGTCCAAGGACGCCACCGTCTACGACTCGAACATCGAGCAGCTCATCGGCCAGAACTGCAACCTCATCGTCACCGTCGGCTTCAACCTCGCCGACGCCACGAAGAAGCAGGCCGCGGCGAACCCCGACACCGACTTCGCGATCATCGACGACAACTCGATCGACGCGAAGAACGTCAAGCCGATCACCTTCGACACCTCGCAGGCGGCGTTCCTCGCAGGCTACGCGGCCGCCTCGTACTCGAAGAGCGGCGTCGTCGGCACCTTCGGCGGCATGCAGATCCCGACCGTCACCATCTTCATGGACGGCTTCGCGGACGGCGTGAAGTACTACAACGAGCAGAAGTCGAAGGACGTCAAGGTCGTCGGCTGGGACGTCGACAGCCAGAAGGGCTCCTTCACGGGCGGCTTCGAGGCCGGCACGCAGGCCAAGGCCGTCGCGCAGACCCTGATCGACCAGGACGCCGACGTGATCTTGCCCGTCGGTGGCCCGATCTACCAGTCGGCTGCCGAGGCCATCAAGGACGCGAACAACGGCTCCGTGCTGATCGGTGCGGACAGCGACCTCTACGAGGCCGACCCGCGCTACAAGGACATCGCGTTCACGTCCGTCGAGAAGGGCATGCGCCCCGCCGTCAAGGACGTCGTCGAGCAGGCCGCCGACAAGAAGTACTCCAACGAGCCGTACGTCGGCACGCTGAAGAACGACGGCGTCGGCATCGCGCCGTTCCACGACTACGCCGACAAGGTCGACAGCGGCCTCGAGAAGGAGCTCGACACCATCAAGTCGGGCATCATCGACGGCTCGATCAAGGTCGAGACCAAGGCGACCGTCAAGTAGTCCGGTGAACGCGGGCGGGGGAACCTCCCTCGCCCGCGTTTCCGTGCGTCGATCACAGAAACAGACCCAGAGAACATGAAGCTCGAACTCCGCGGCATCACGAAGCGGTTCGGCCCCCTCGTCGCCAACGACCACATCTCGCTCACCGTCGAGCCCGGTGAGGTCCACTGTCTCCTCGGGGAGAACGGCGCCGGCAAGTCGACCCTGATGAACGTCCTGTACGGCCTGTACCAGGCGGACGAGGGCGAGATCCTCCTCGACGACGTCGTCCAGGACTTCGACGGACCCGGTGACGCCATGCGTTCCGGCATCGGCATGGTGCACCAGCACTTCATGCTCGTCCCCGTCTTCACCGTGGCCGAGAACGTCATGCTCGGCCAGGAGCAGACCGCGTTCGGCGGCCGGCTCGACCTCGCCGGCGCCCGCAAGCGCGTGCGGGAGATCTCCGAGCGCTTCGGGTTCGACGTCGACCCGGACGCCAAGGTCGAGGACCTCCCCGTCGGTGTCCAGCAGCGGGTCGAGATCATCAAGGCACTGTCCCGCGACGCCTCGGTCCTGGTGTTCGACGAGCCGACGGCCGTCCTCACCCCGCAGGAGACCGACGAGCTGATGGGCATCATGCGGCAGCTCCGTGCGGCCGGCACCGCGATCGTGTTCATCACCCACAAGCTGCGCGAGGTCCGCGAGGTCGCCGACCGCATCACCGTGATCCGCCTCGGCAAGGTCGTCGGCGAGGCGTCACCCACCGCGACGAACAACGAGCTCGCGGCGCTCATGGTCGGCCGTGCCGTCTCCCTCGTCGTCGACAAGGCACCGGCCACCGGTGGTGAGGACGCGCTCGTCGTCGACGGACTGACCGTCACCGACCCGTCCGGCATCGTCCTCGTCGACGACGTCTCGTTCACGGTCCGACGCGGCGAGGTCCTCGCCATCGCCGGGGTGCAGGGCAACGGGCAGACCGAGCTGACCGAGGCGATCCTCGGCCTCGAGCCGGTGCACGCCGGCCGCGTCACGCTCGACGGGCGCGAGCTCACCGGCCGCACCGTCAAGCAGATCCTCGACGCCGGCGTCGGCTTCGTCCCGGAGGACCGGAAGGAAGACGGGCTCGTCGGCGAGTTCACCATCGCCGAGAACCTCATGCTCGACCGTGCCGACCACGCCGAGTTCGTCCGCGCCGGCACGATCCGATCGGCGGAGCGCGACGCGTTCGCCGACGAGAAGATCGCCGAGTTCGACATCCGCACGCCGAGCCGCACCACCGCGGCCGGTCGGCTGTCCGGCGGCAACCAGCAGAAGATCGTCCTCGCCCGCGAGCTGAGCCGCGACCTGCGCCTCTTCGTCGCGGCACAGCCGACCCGCGGCATCGACGTCGGGTCGATCGAGTTCGTGCACAAGCGCATCGTCGCCACCCGCGACACCGGTGTCCCGGTCATCGTCGTCTCCACGGAGCTCGACGAGGTCGTGGCACTCGCCGACCGGATCGCCGTGATGTACCGCGGCGGGATCGTCGGCATCGTCCCCGCGGACACCCCGCGCGACGTCCTCGGCCTGATGATGGCCGGGGAACTCCCCGAAGGAACGGAACAGGTCGCATGATGGCCGGGGAACTCACAGAGCCCACCACGACCGGAACGGAGCTGGCAGCGTGAGCAACACGCCAGACAACACGCAGCCGGATGCCCAGCCGACGGCCGACACGCAGCCGGACGCACCGCTGACCGACGACCGCCTGCAGGACGTCGAGTCCACCCCGCACCTCATGACGGACTCCGCCGAGGACACCGAGCGACGCCAGGGCGGCGACCGCTGGCAGGCCGCACTGCAGGGCATCGTCAACGGCTCCGCGCTCGTCACGGTCCTCGCCGTCGTGCTCGCCCTCGTCGCGTGCGGCATCCTCATCGCCATCACCGACGAGAACGTCCGCTCGGCCGCCGGGTACTTCTTCGCCCGTCCGGCCGACACCTTCCGGGCGATCGGCACCGCGGTCGGCGGCGCGTACGCGTCGCTGTTCGAGGGGTCCGTCGTCAACTTCGGCGCGTCGAGCTTCCAGCAGGCCATCGTGCCGCTGACCCGCTCGATCGACTACGCCGTGCCGCTCATCGCGGCCGGTCTCGGCATCGCGCTGTCGTTCCGCGCCGGCCTGTTCAACATCGGCGGCCAGGGCCAGATCCTGATGGGCGCCGCGGCGGCCGGCTGGGTCGGCTTCTCGTTCGACGGCCCCGCGGCGATCCACATCCCGCTCACGATCGTCGCCGGCATCGTCGGCGGTGCGGTGTGGGCCGGGATCGTCGGCGTCCTCAAGGCGCGGACGGGTGCCAACGAGGTCGTCCTCACGATCATGCTCAACTACGTCGCGCTGTACCTCGTGAGCTACCTGCTCCGCACGCCGGGCCTGCTGCAGGCGCCGGGCAGCCCGAACCCGATCTCGCCCGCGACGAAGGACAGCGCGGTGCTCCCGCCGCTGTTCGGGGTGCGCTACGGCGTGGACCTCGGCTTCGTCGTGGCGATCATCGCGGTCGTCGTCGTGTGGTGGCTCGTGAACAAGTCCTCGCTCGGCTTCCGCTTCCGCACCATCGGTGAGAACCCGCGTGCCGCGCGCGTGGCGGGCATGAGCGTGCCGTCCCTGACCATCTGGGTCCTCGTCATCTCCGGTGCCCTCGTCGGCATCGCCGGCGCGTACCAGGTACAGGGCGCGGTCACGACCGGGTTCACCTCCGGCATCGACGCCGGCATCGGGTTCGACGCCATCACCGTGGCGCTGCTCGGCCGGTCGAAGCCGTGGGGCGTGTTCTGGGCCGCGATCCTGTTCGGCGTGCTGAAGAACGGTGGCTACGCCATGCAGGCCGCGAACGGCATCCCGATCGACATCGTGGGCGTCATCCAGGCCCTCATCGTCCTCTTCATCGCGGCGCCGCCGCTCGTCCGCGCGATCTTCCGGATCCCGCAGCCGGGTGCTCGTCGCCGAACCCGCAACAAGCAGAGCAAGAAGGCGGTCGCCGCGTGAGCACCATGACCCCCACCGCGGTCCCCGCGCTCCCCGCGCAAGGCCGCGGCCTCGAGACGACCCGCAGCTGGAAGGCCGCGATCGGGTACGGCGTCTTCACCGTGATCGCGCTGCTGCTCTTCGGCGTCGCACACCGACCGGGCACGGCCACGTTCCGCCTGTCCTCCAAGGGTGACTTCTTCGCTCTGCCGAACCTTCCACTGCCGTCCACGGCTACGGGCGTCGTCGTCATCGTGCTCCTCGCACTCGCCACCGTCTACGCGGTCGTCGAGACGCGCGCGTTCCGTCGGGTCCGCCTGTGGGTGACCGCGCTGTTCGCGATCGTGTTCGTCGTGGGCTTCCTCGCCTGGGCCGTCGCGGGTGACTCGATCACGATTCCGGGCATGCTCGTGGGCGCGCTCGGTCTGAGCGTCCCGCTCGTGTTCGGCGCCCTCGGCGGCGTGATCTCGGAGCGTGTCGGCGTCGTGAACATCGCCATCGAGGGCCAGTTCCTCGCCGGTGCGTTCACCTCGGCGCTCGTCGCGTCGGTCACGGGTACACCGTGGGCCGGCCTCGTCGGTGCCGTCGTCGCCGGTGTCCTGGTGTCGTTCATCCTCGCGGCGTTCAGCATCAAGTACCTCGTCGACCAGGTGATCGTCGGTGTCGTCATCAACGCCTTCGTCTCCGGGCTGACCGGCTTCCTGTACTCGCAGGTGCTCTCGCCGAACGCGTCGACGCTCAACGTGGGCCTGCGCTTCCCGAAGCTCGAGATCCCGCTGCTGCACCAGATCCCGATCATCGGCCCGATCTTCTTCGAGCAGACCGTCGTGGTGTACCTGGCGTACGTGGCGGTGGCGGTGGTCACGTTCGGGCTCTTCAAGACCCGGTGGGGCCTGCGCCTCCGTTCCGTCGGCGAGCATCCGCAGGCCGCGGACACGGTCGGCATCAACGTGAACCGCACCAGGTTCTGGAACGTCTCGCTCGCGGGCGCCATCGCCGGTCTCGGCGGTGCGTACTTCACGCTCGACGCGGTCGGCGGCTTCACGAAGGACATGACCGCCGGCGCTGGCTACATCGCGCTCGCCGCCGTGATCTTCGGTCGCTGGGACCCGATCCGCGCGATGCTCGCGGCCCTGCTGTTCGGGTTCGCGTCCAACCTGCAGAACGCGCTCAGCGTCGTCCAGGGTTCGCCGGTCCCGAGCGAGTTCCTGCTCATGCTCCCCTACGTGGTGACGATCCTCGCGGTCGCCGGCTTGGTCGGGCAGGTGCGCGGTCCCGCGGCGGCCGGCAAGCCGTACATCAAGAGCTGACGGCCAGGAGGCACGGCACATGACCGACACGCACGCTGCGGGCGACGACCAGATCGCGTCCACCGACGCGACCGCCTGGGCGGACCCGGCCACGGCCCTTGACGGGCGCGGCGGCCGGACCGCCGCCGACGGGACGGGGGCCGAGCCGCGCCTCCCGTCCGACGTGGACTGGACCGCCCTGCGGACCGCCGCGACGGCCGCGATGGGGCACGCCTACGCGCCGTACTCGTCGTTCCCGGTGGGCGCCGCGGCGCTCACCGACGACGGCCGGATCGTGTCCGGCTGCAACGTCGAGAACGCGTCCTACGGGGTGACGCTCTGCGCGGAGTGCTCGCTCGTCTCGCAGCTGCACATGACCGGCGGCGGCAAGCTCGTGGCGTTCACGTGCGTCGACGGCGACGGGGCGACCCTGATGCCGTGCGGCCGGTGCCGCCAGCTGCTCTTCGAGCACTCCACCGAGGGCATGCTGCTCGAGACCGTCTCCGGCATCCGCACCATCGACGAGGTCCTGCCGGACGCCTTCGGGCCGCGGACCCTCGCCACCTACCAGCAGGAGCACTGATCCACATGGCCGTCGAGCCGTTCGACACCGTCGACCTCATCCGCACGAAGCGCTCCGGGGGAGTCCTGAGCACCGCCGAGGTCGACTGGCTCGTCGACGCCTACACGCGCGGCTACGTCGAGGACCCGCAGATGGCGGCGATGGCGATGGCGATCTTCCTGAACGGGATGGAGCGGCGCGAGATCAAGGACCTCACCCTCGCGATGATCGCGTCGGGGGAGCGGATGTCGTTCTCGTCGCTCGGCAAGACGACGGTCGACAAGCACTCGACCGGTGGTGTCGGCGACAAGATCACGCTGCCGTTGGCGCCCCTCGTGGCGTCGTTCGGGGTCGCGGTACCCCAGCTGTCGGGCCGCGGGCTCGGGCACACCGGCGGGACGCTCGACAAGCTCGAGTCGATCCCCGGGTGGCAGGCGGCGCTGTCGAACGACCGTCTCCTCGAGGTGCTGACCGACGTGGGCGCGGTCATCTGCGCCGCCGGTACCGGCCTGGCTCCGGCCGACAAGAAGCTGTACGCCCTGCGGGACATCACCGGCACCGTCGAGAGCATCCCGCTCATCGCGTCGAGCATCATGTCGAAGAAGATCGCCGAGGGCACGGGTGCGCTCGTGCTCGACGTGAAGTTCGGGTCGGGGGCGTTCATGCCCTCGTACGAGGCGTCGCGCGAGCTCGCGCGGACGATGGTCGACCTCGGGAACGACGCCGGGGTGAAGACCTCGGCACTGCTGACCGACATGGAGGTCCCGCTCGGGCTGACGATCGGCAACGCGCTCGAGGTGCGGGAGTCGGTCGACGTGTTGGCGGGCGGGGGTCCAGCCGACGTCGTCGCGCTGACCGTGGCGCTGGCGACCGAGATGCTGACGCTGGCCGGGTTGCCGGACGCCGACCCGGCGGCCGCACTGGCCGACGGCCGAGCGATGGACACCTGGCGGCGGATGATCCAGGCGCAGGGCGGGGACCCCGCAGCCGCGTTGCCGGTCGCCCGCGAGCAGCACGTCGTCACCGCGCCGTCGTCGGGCGTGCTCGCGCAGCAGGACGCCCTGCCGTTCGGCGTCTCGGCCTGGCGCCTGGGTGCCGGCCGCGCGCGCGCGCAGGACCCGGTGCAGGCCGGGGCGGGCATCGAGCTGCACGTCAAGCCCGGTGACACCGTCGCCGCGGGGCAGCCGCTCTGGACGCTGCACACCGACGACGCGTCGCGGATCCCGCGGGCGCTCGAGTCGCTCGAGGGTGCGTGGTCGATCGGCACCGAGGCGCCTCGGCGTGGGCCGATCGTGCGCGAGCGCATCGCGGGCTGAACCCGGGCCGTGGGACCGGCCACCGGCCGGGCTGCGGCTGCCTGCCCGGCTGTGGAGAGCCTCCAGTGGGTCCCGTCGTCTGTTGTGCACAGGTGCCTGCGCGGGGTCGGTGACCACCGATAGCCTGGGTGCATGAGCTCCGACGCCACGACCTACCGCCTGCCCGACGCCGGAGCGGTCATCAACGACCTGCCGAAGGTCTCGCTGCACGACCACCTCGACGGTGGCCTGCGCCCGGCGACGATCGTCGAGCTCGCCGGTGCCGCGGGCGTCACCCTGCCGACCACCGACCCGGCTGAGCTCGGGCAGTGGTTCGCCGACCAGTCGAACTCCGGCTCGCTCGTCGAGTACCTGAAGACCTTCGACGTCACGATCTCGGTGATGCAGACGGCGCCGCAGCTGCACCGCATCGCGAAGGAGTTCGTCGAGGACCTGGTCGCCGACGGCGTCGTCTACGGCGAGGTCCGCTGGGCGCCCGAGCAGCACCTGCAGGGCGGGCTCACGCTCGACCAGGCGGTCGAGGCCGTGCAGGCCGGCATCGAGGAAGCGGTCGACGCCGCCGGCGGCAGCATCCGCGTCGGCCAGCTCGTCACGGCGATGCGCCACGCCGACCGCGCCCTCGAGATCGCCGAGCTCGCCGTCCGGCACCGCGACGCCGGCGTCGTCGGCTTCGACATCGCCGGTGCCGAGGCCGGGTTCCCGCCCTCGAACCACCGTTCGGCGTTCGACTACCTCGCGTCCGAGCTCTTCCCCGTGACGGTGCACGCGGGCGAGGCCGACGGGCTCGCCTCGATCCGCTCCGCGCTCGTCGACGGGCGGGCACTGCGCCTCGGCCACGGCGTCCGCATCTTCGAGGACGTCGTCCTGTCCGACGCCGGTGACGGCTCGACGCTCGCCTCCCTCGGCGAGGTCGCCTCGTGGGTGCGCGACCGTGAGATCCCGCTCGAGGTCTCGCCGTCGTCGAACCTGCAGACCGGGGCCGTCGCGGCGTGGGGCGACGACCTCGCCGACCACCCCTTCGACGTGCTCTACCAGCTCGGCTTCCGGGTCACGGTGAACACCGACAACCGCCTGATGAGCGACACCTCGCTGTCGAAGGAGCTCGCGCTGCTGGCGGGCACGTTCGGCTACGACCTCGACGACCTCGCGGCGTTCCAGATCAACGCGGCGCTCGGCTCGTTCCTGCCGCTCGAGGACCGCGAAGAGATCATCGCCACCATCACGGCCGGCCACCAGGAGGCCTGACGCATGCCACTGCCGCCGCTGCCGGACTCCGCCGTCGTGCTCGGGGCGACCGCGTCCTCGTGGCGCGACGCGCTCCGGCTGGCCGGCGGTGCCCTCGTGTCGTCGGGAGCGGCCACCGAGCCGTACACCGACGCCATGATCGGCCTGGTCGAGGAACACGGGCCGTACATCGTCATCTCGCCCGGGCTGGCGTTCGCGCACGCCCGGCCGGGGCCCGCCGTGCTGCGTGACGGGCTGTCCGTCGTGACGCTCGACGCGCCGGTGTCGTTCGGGCACCCGCACAACGACCCCGTGCGTGTGGTGCTCGGGCTCGCGGTCGCCGGGGTCGGCACCCACCTCGAGTCGATCGGGGAGATCGCGAACCTGTTCAACGACGCCTCGGTGACCGGTCGGATCGCCGATGCCGCCACCGCGGACGAGGTTCGCGCGATCATGGGGGTCACGGCATGAAGATCGTCACCATCTGCGGCGCGGGCATCGGTTCCAGCGCGATCCTCAAGGTGAACGCCGAGAAGGCCCTCGCGGCCCTCGGGCTGACCGCGTCCGTCGTGGCGGCCGACGTCGCGTCCGTGCAGAAGGTGTCCGACGACGCGAACGTGATCCTCACCAGCCAGGAGTTCGTCGAGGCGATCGGGTCCACCTACGCCGAGGTCATCGTGATCCGGAACCACTTCGACCAGGCCGAGATCACGGCCGCGGTGGACCGGGCGCTCGGCGAACACTGACGCCGGTTCCGTGGCCTCTAGAGTTGGGGCATGAGCACGGAGAACCCGCTGAACGACCCCGCCGCCGACCCGTTCGAGGTCGCGCGTGACGCCGCCGAGGTCATCGCCTCGAAGTCCGGCATCGAGCGCCACGACATCGCCCTGACCCTCGGGTCCGGGTGGGGGAAGGCCGCGGACCTCATCGGCGAGACCGTGTCCGAGATCCCCGCGTCCGAGGTCCCCGGCTTCAGCGCCTCGGCCGTCCCCGGGCACTCCGGTACGGTCCGCTCGATCCGTCTCGCCGACGGCCGGCACGCGCTGGTCATCGGTGCGCGCACGCACTACTACGAGGGCCACGGGGTCCGTCGGGTCGTGCACAGCGTCCGGACCGCGGCGGCGACCGGCGCCTCGATCATGGTCCTGACGAACGGTGCCGGGGGCATCAAGGAGCACTGGACGCCCGGCACGCCCGTCCTCATCAGCGACCACATCAACCTCACCGCGGACAGCCCGCTCGAGGGCGCGACGTTCGTCGACCTCACCGACCTGTACTCGGCGCGGCTCCGGTCGGTCGCTCTCAGCGTGGACCCCTCGCTCGACGAGGGCGTCTACACCCAGTTCCGCGGTCCGCACTACGAGACGCCGGCCGAGGTCCAGATGGCGAAGACCATCGGCGGGCACATCGTCGGCATGTCCACCGCGCTCGAGGCCATCGCGGCGCGGCAGGCCGGCATGGAGGTCCTCGGCTTCTCGCTCATCACGAACCTCGCCGCCGGCATCCAGAAGACGCCGCTGTCGCACGCCGAGGTGCTCGAGGCCGGGCGCGAGGCCGAGCCGGTGATCGCCGACCTGCTCGCCCGCGTGGTGACCGCGCTGGGCTCCGCGTCGTGAAGCTCGACGTCGACGGCGTGCTCGCTGCTGCTCGTGCCTGGAGCGCGCAGGACCCGGACCCCGAGACCCGTTCCTCGCTCGATGCGGCGATCGACGCGGCGGCGACCGGCGACGGTCCAGCCGTGCAGGACCTCGCCGCGCGGTTCGCCGGGCGCCTGGCGTTCGGCACCGCCGGCCTCCGCGCCGAACTCGGGTACGGACCGCTCCGGATGAACCGGGTCGTCGTGACTCAGGCCGCCGCGGGACTCGCGCGCTTCCTCATCGACACCGGGCGTCGACGCAGCGTCGTCATCGGGTACGACGGCCGGGTGAACTCGGACGTCTTCGCCCGAGACTCCGCCGAGGTCATGCGCGGCCTCGGGCTCGAGGTCACCCTGCTGCCGTCGGCGCTCCCCACGCCCGTGCTGGCGTTCGCCGTGCGGCACCTCGACGTCGGTGCCGGGGTGATGGTGACCGCGAGCCACAACCCGCCGCGGGACAACGGCTACAAGGTCTACCTCGGCGAGGACGACGAGGGGTCGCAGATCGTCCCGCCCGTCGACGCCGACATCGCCGCCGCGATCGACGCCGTCGCCGCGGGCTCGATCGCGGACCTGCCCCGTGCCACCGACTACACCGTCGCCACGTCCGAGCTGCTCGACGCCTACGTGTCCGCCACCGCGGCGACGGTCGCAGCGCCCGGGCTCGCTCCGGACGCGCAGCCGAAGGTCGTCTACACGGCCATGCACGGCGTCGGGTGGGAGACCGCCCGCGCGGTGTTCGAGGCGGCCGGGTTCGCCGTGCCGGTGACCGTGCCCGAGCAGATCGAGCCGGACGGGGCGTTCCCGACGGTGTCGTTCCCGAACCCCGAGGAACCGGGGGCGATGGACCTGTCGATCGCCCGCGGGGTCGCTGTCGGTGCGGACCTCGTCATCGCGAACGATCCGGACGCCGATCGGCTGGCGCTGGCGATCCCGGACGGCGACGGTTCCTTCCGCAGGCTCTCGGGCAACGAGGTCGGCTGGCTCCTCGGGTGGCGCGCTGCCGCCCGGGCGTCCGACGACGGTGTGCGGGGAACGCTCGCGGCGTCGATCGTGTCCTCGCCGGCGCTCGCACGGGTCGCGTCGCGGCACGGGCTGGAGTACCGCGACACCCTCACCGGCTTCAAGTGGGTCTCCCGCGTCCCCGGGCTGCTGTTCGGGTACGAGGAAGCGCTCGGCTACCTGGTCGACCCGGAGGTCGTCCGCGACAAGGACGGCATCTCGGCGGCGCTGTCCCTGCTGTCCCTCGCCGCGGACCTGGCCGCCCAGGGGTCGTCGATCGCCGGGCAGCTCGACGCCTTCGCGGCCGAGTTCGGGGCGTTCGCGTCAGGGCAGGTGGCGACCCGGGTCGACGACCTCTCCCGCATCGGTTCGATCATGGCGTCCCTGCGGTCGACGCCGCCGACGACGCTCGGCGGGCTGTCGGTGCTGTCGGTGACGGACTACGCCGGAGGTGTCGAGGGCTTCCCGCCGTCGGACATCCTCCGCTACGACCTGACGGGTGACGCCCGCGTGATCGTCCGCCCGAGCGGGACCGAGCCGAAGGTGAAGGTCTACATCGACACCGTCGCGGCGACCCCCGCCGAAGCGCAGTCGCTCGTCGACGCCCTCGCCGCCGACATCCGCCCCCTGGTGTCGTAGGCGCGGCCGCGCCGGCGGCGGCGCTGGCGGCTCTGGCGGCGCTGGCGGCTCACCGCGCGTCGAACCACGTTTCCGACGTCGAACC
>NZ_JABXGF010000033.1:0-36686 GCF_025407985.1 Curtobacterium sp. C2H10
AACCGGACGATCGCGCGGTTCGACGTGTCTTTGGTTGTGCGCACGTCTGGCCGGCGGACGGGCGGGCGCGGCGCGCTCCGCCCCGCCGCGTCAGCGCGGGAGCGGCCGCGACAACGCCCGGTCGGCGATCGTCAGGACGCTCAACAGCACCGCGACTCCCACGATCACCCACGCCAGCACGTGCAGGTCCGGCGTCGTCGGGGCCTGGCCGAACACCCCGCCGATCAGCGAGGACGCCCCGATCGCTCCGATGTACACGCTCGTCCGGGACAGCCCCGCCGCGGTCCCGATGTACTCCGCGGGCACCACCCGGTAGAGCGCCGCCTGGTTCGACACGGACGCCAGGGCCTGCGGCACGCCGAACAGCGCCGGCGCGAGGACGAGCAGGAACACCGGCGACCCGGTGTGGAGCAGCAGGAGGAGCAGCCCGCCGACGATCGGCACCACGGCCGCGACGATGAGCGGCCCCCGCACGGCGGTCTTCCGGGCGATGAGGAACGACGCGACCCCCGCGACGATCGCCGCGGGCAGCTGCATGTACCCGGCGACGTCGCTCGAGTACCCCGCGACGTCCTGCACCCACTGCGAGAACCCGTAGGTCATCGTGTACGCCAGCAGGTAGACGAGGAACAGCCGCATGTACGTGCGCGAGAGGGCACCGTTCCGGGCGAGCATTCGAACGTCGACGAAGGGCCGCACGGCGCGGAGCTCCCAGAGCACGAGCGCGACGAGCAGCACGACCGCCGTGCCGAGCAGCCACCAGAGTCCGGCGGACAGGTCGAGCAGGAACACGAGCAGCGCCGACACGAAGCCGGTCATGAGCAGCATCCCGAACGGGTCGAGTGCGGTGAGGACGGGCAGGTCCTCGTCGGTCCGCGGCCGGAGCTTGTCGGACGGCAGCCACAGCGCGGAGACGACGATCCCGAAGGCGGCGAGCGGGACGTTCACGAGGAAGATCGCGTGCCACCCGAACGCGGCGATGAGCGCTCCACCGAGGGGCGGCCCGGCGGCGGCGGACACGAGCGACGTGATCGACAGCGCACCGAGCACGAGCGGCGGGGTGGGCTTCCCGATGCGGGCGGAGTGCTGGCGCAGGGTCGTCAGCGCGGCCGGGTACGCCGACGAGGTGCCGATGCCGATCAGCACGCGCGCGAACACCGCGCCGCCGAAGCCGGTCAGGAACTCGGGCACGATCCCGGCGATCCCGACGATGACGAGTCCGGTCAGGAACACCTTCTTCGGACCGAACCGGTCGGCGAGCTTGCCCATCGTCGGCTGCGCGATGGCGCTCGCGAGGTACAGCGCCGCGACGAGCCAGATCGCCTGCGCGGCACCGATCCCGAGGTCGCGGGAGATCGGCGCGAGGGCGACCGACACCATCGTCGTGTTGATCGGGTTGAGCAGCGGTCCGACCAGGACCGGCACGAGGAGCTTCGGGCCGAAGCCGCTGCCGCCGGGGCCGGTCGACGGGGAGACGGGTGTGGGGGCGGTTGCGGTGGACGTGGTCGGCTGCCTTTGCGAGGGGGTCGCGCCGTGACGGCCAGGAGGCGCGGCTCGCGTCGGTCGACGCGGGTCGCCCCTCAGGGTGGTCACGGTTCGACGAGGGGTTCGAGGATGCGGAGGGAGCGGGCGACCGTGGCACGGTCGTCGGGGTCGAGCGTCGCGAGGCGCTCGGCGAGCAGGCGGGTCCGGGCGCGGTGGGACTCGTCGCGGGCGGCGCGACCGGCGTCGGTCGCGGCGACGATGGTCCGGCGCCCGTCGGTCGGGTCCTGCGTGCGGGTGACGAGGCCGAGATCCTCGAGCGCCTGGACGGTCGCGCCCATCGACTGCGGCCGGACGCCCTCGGCGCGGGCGAGTTCGGCGGTCGTGGTCGAGCCGTCGCGGACGAGCCGACCGAGTGCGGCGGACTGCGAGGCCGTGACGTCGTCGACCTTGCCGACCAGGGTCGTGCGGCGGATCTTGCCGTACAGCGTCAGCAGCGCACCGGCGAGTACGTCCGATCCGTCACCGTCCGATTCCATACCGTCACGGTACTACTTCGACAGGCGAACTTGCAAGGCTGCCTTCTGAAATCAGGGCTCGAAGACGATCCGCCGCTTCGTCACCACGAACCCCGCACGCTCGAACGCCCGACGCATCGGGGTGTTCGTCGCGTCCGTCGTCCCGACCACCCGCGGTGCACCGGCAGCGCCGTGCACCCGGACCGCCTCGGCCAGCAGTCCGTCGACGATGCCGCGCCCCCGGTGCTGCGGCAGGACGCCGATGGAGCTGACGGCCGCGTCGTACGCCGTCCGGGTCGCGATGACGAAGCCGACGACGAGCCCCTCCGCGTCGAGGGCGATCCGCCACCCGTCCCGTGATCCGGGCAGCGACCGGTAGAACGCGAGGTCGTCGGCGGCCGCACCCCGCGAGCCCAGTTCGGCGACCGCGGCCAGCGTGTGTGCGTCGAGGCTCCCGACGGTGACGCGCGCGAAGAGGTCCACGAACTCGGCGTCGTCGCCGCCGCGGAACCGCAGGGCCGGCGTCGACCCCGGCCCCGTCGCGGGAGCGCCCGGCTGTTCGAGCGCGACGCTGACCCGCTCGGTCATCCGTCCGAGTCCGGCGGCACGGGCCGCTTCCGTCCGCCACCGCACGGCCGCGACGGCGTCGTCGTCCGTGTGCCAGTCCACCGCGACGTCGACGATCCACTCCGGCAGCGAACCGAACGCGGCGGCGCCGGCGGCGATGAGTCCGGCGGCGATCTCCCGGCGCTCGTCGGGGTCGGACGACCCCGGTGCGATGAGCAAGTCGTCGAGTGTCGACGGTGCCGTGGCGTCCGCGCCGCCCCACCACAGGGCGCGGCCGACGGGACGACCGTCCCGCAGGGCCAGCCACGACCACTCCGGGCGGTAGTTGCCCGTGGCGGACTCGGCCCGGTACCGGTCCGCACCGATCCACGCGACCGGTTCGTCCGTCGAGAAGGCGAGCAGCGCCTCCAGGGTGTCACCGTCGACGGGGCGGAAGGCGACGCTCACCGCGGACCGGTCAGGGTCTCGACCAGGTGCTCCTGCACGTACCCGAGCCAGTCGTAGACGTCCCGGAGGCCGACGCCCGCGTCGGCGGTGTACGACTGCTCCTCCGTGGCGGAGTCCACGATCCCCAGCCGGTCCGCGATCGTCAGCCGCAGGTCCGTCAGGCAGCGCAGCCAGGCCTGCTCGTCCGAGGTCTCGAAGGCGCCGTCCCGTGCCCCGGTGAGCCACGCGTGCACGGCCCGGGCGTTCTCGGTCTTCCTCGCCACCAGGTCCGACTCGGTCCACCGCCGGAACTCCGCGCTCGCCTCGGCGTCGTCGCGGTAGGCGTCCGGGAACATCCGCGCCGCGACCGGGTCGGATGCGAGGTCCCCGTCGAGCACCTGCTGCAGCTGCTCGGTCAACGACGTGAGCACGCCGCGCTCGCCGGAGGACATGGCGAGGTGCACGCCGTCGGCACGGCGGACGAACGGGATCACGGAGCGGGCGCCCTGTCCACCGAGGCCTGCAGCCCGTAGCCGTGCATGGCCTCGACGTGGGCCTCCATCGCTTCGCGCGGGCCGGTCGCCACGATCGCGCGTCCCTCGTCGTTCACCTGGCGCATGAGTCGCTCCGCCTTCGCCCGCGGGAAGCCGAAGTGCTGCTGGAAGACGTAGGTCACGTAGGACATGAGGTTCACCGGGTCGTCCCACACGACGGCGACCCACGGCGTGTCCGGTCGCACGCTCGTGCGGGCGTCGGTGCGCTCGTCCACGTCGGGCGTCAACAGGGTCATGCACCCAGGGTGACACGAACCTGCTCGCTCGGTACGATCGGGGGGTCGCGACTGGCGTTGGATGGGTCACCATCGGGGAGCGACACCTGACACGGTGCGCGGCCGTACGCCTGGGCCGCGCCCACCCGTCCACCTCGTCGTGCGCGTGCGCGACGGAACAGACAACGAGGAGTCCCGTGTCCATCACCGATCTGCCCCCCGCAGCCACCAACACCGCCTTCAACGCCCCGCTGAACGAGGTCGACCCCGAGATCGCCCGCGTCCTCGAGCAGGAGCTCGGCCGCCAGCGCGACACCCTCGAGATGATCGCGTCGGAGAACTTCGTGCCGCGCGCCGTCCTCGAGTCGCAGGGCTCCGTGCTCACGAACAAGTACGCCGAGGGTTACCCGGGCAAGCGCTACTACGGCGGCTGCGAGTACGTCGACGTCGCCGAGCAGCTCGCCATCGACCGCGCGAAGGCGCTCTTCGGCGCCGAGTACGCCAACGTCCAGCCGCACTCGGGCGCCACGGCCAACGCGGCCGTCCTGCACGCCATCGCCTCCGCCGGCGACACCATCCTCGGCCTCGAGCTCGCGCACGGCGGTCACCTGACCCACGGCATGAAGCTCAACTTCTCCGGCCGCATCTACAACGCCGTCGCGTACGGCGTCGACCCGGAGACGTTCGAGGTCGACTACGACGACATCCGCGCCAAGGCCATCGAGCACCAGCCGAAGGTCCTCATCGCCGGCTGGTCCGCCTACCCGCGCCAGCTCGACTTCGCGAAGTTCCGTGAGATCGCGGACGAGGTCGGCGCGAAGCTCTGGGTGGACATGGCGCACTTCGCCGGTCTCGTCGCCGCCGGCCTGCACCCGTCCCCGGTGCCGCACGCCCACGTGGTGTCCTCGACGGTGCACAAGACCCTCGGTGGCCCCCGCTCCGGCATCATCCTGTCCAACGACGAGTCGCTCTTCAAGAAGCTCAACTCGGCCGTGTTCCCGGGCCAGCAGGGCGGTCCGCTCATGCACGTGATCGCCGCCAAGGCCACCGCGTTCCTGCTCGCCGCCACCCCGGAGTTCAAGGAGCGCCAGGAGCGCACGATCCGCGGTGCACAGGCGCTCGCCGCACGGCTGACGGCCGACGACGCGAAGGCTGCGGGCATCGACGTCCTCACCGGTGGCACCGACGTGCACCTCGTGCTCGTGGACCTCCGCACGTCCGAGGTCGACGGCAAGCAGGCCGAGGACCTCCTGCACGAGGTCGGCATCACCGTGAACCGCAACTCCGTGCCGTTCGACCCGCGCCCGCCGATGGTCACCTCGGGTGTCCGCATCGGCACCTCGGCGCTGGCCACCCGTGGCTTCGGCGACGCGGAGTTCACCGAGGTCGCGGACATCATCGCGCTGACCCTCATGCCGAACCCCGACATCGACGCGCTCTCGGCCCGGGTGAAGGCCCTGACCGACGCGTTCCCGCTCTACGCGTGAGCGGCGCCGCCCCGTCGCCCGCGCCGCTGCCGCGCGAGCGCTGGGCGGGTGAGGGCAGTGCCGTCCGCATCGACGGCACCGCCCTCGCCGCCCGCACGCTCGACGACCTGAAGGTCCGCATCGACCGGCTGCACGACCACGGGTTCCGCCCCGGGCTCGGCACGATCATGGTCGGCCAGAACGCGGGCTCGGTGTCCTACGTCGCGGGCAAGCACCGCGACTCGGCGCAGATCGGGCTCGACTCGGTCCGCATCGACCTGCCCGAGACCGCGTCGGCCGCCGACATCCGGGCAGCGATCCTGCAGATGAACGACGATCCCCGGGTCACCGCGTTCATCGTGCAGCTCCCGCTGCCGCAGGGGATCGACCCGATCCCGATGCTCGAGCTGATGAACCCGGCGAAGGACGCCGACGGCCTGCACCCGACCAACCTCGGTGAGCTCGTGCTCGCCGTCCCGGGCGGTGCCGGCACGATCGACGCACCCCTGCCGTGCACCCCGCGCGGCATCGTCGCGATGCTCGAGGCGTACGACGTCCCGATCCGGGGCCAGCACGTCACGATCATCGGGCAGGGGCTCACGGTCGGTCGTCCGCTCGGGCTGCTCCTCACGCGGCTCGAGGCCACCGCGACCCTCACCCACTCCCTCACCGAGGACGTCGCCGCCGAGTGCCGCCGGGCGGACATCATCGTCGCCGCGGCCGGTGTCGCGGGGCTCGTGCAGCCGGACTGGGTGAAGCCCGGTGCGGCGGTCATCGACGTCGGCATCAGTCGCGTGGTCTCCCCGGAGACGGGCAAGGCTCGCCTCCGGGGCGACGTCGACCCCGCGGTCGCCTCGGTGGCGGGCTTCCTGTCGCCGACGCCCGGCGGTGTCGGCCCGATGACCCGCGCGATGCTGATGAAGAACGTGGTCGAGGCCGCCGAGCGCCACCTGCACTAGCGCGCGTCGCGCGTGCCGCGCTGTGCGCTTCGTGAGCAGAAATGGTCGGGTCCCGTCGTGGAACCCGACCATTTCTGCTCACGAAGCACGGTCGGGAGGCGCGGGTCGCCGCCGCCACGTCCGCGCGGGCCCGAGGTGGCCGGGCCTGGGGCGTGCCTCGGACGGGCGCTTCTGCCGCGGCCGGCACCGCGCTACCGTTCGGGCATGACCACCTCCGCCGCGGAGCCCCGGGCACGCGAGTCGCTCTTCACGAAGGACGCCCGCAAGCTCGTCTGGATCACGCTGCTGTGCCTGTTCCTGCAGGTCCTCGGACAGAACTGGTCCGCTCAGCCGCGGCTGCCCGGCAGCACGGACGTGCACGAACTCGGCTTCGTGCAGTTCGAGGCCCGGCCGTGGATCGGGTGGGTGCTCCTCACGGTCGGCCTCGCGGTGGCCGGCTTCGTCGCCGGGGTCGCTCGGCGCGGAGCCGCACGGTGGGACCAGGACCGCGTGCTCGCGCTCGGTCTGGCCGGGGTGGTCGGGGTGACCGTGCTGGTGTGGGTGCTGTTCATCGTGCAGTGGCAGTGGGTGTACTGGGCCGTCGCGCACGGCGACCTGCACCCGTTCACGATCGGCGACGTCTCGTGGTCGATCCAGCGACTCGAGGGCGCGCCGTGAGCGTCGACCGCAGTGCTACGGTCTCGAACATGGGGGAGAACGTGCAGACCGCGCCCGTGATGGCGCACGCCGGACGGCAGCTGCGACCGCGAGCGCGGGGCCTCGTGCTGATCGGGGCCGTCGCGCTCCTGTCGTACCCGACGCTCACGATGTGGTCCGCCTCGTCGGAGTACGGCGGGACGGACAGCGACGGGCACTGGATCGACAACGCCGGCAACCCGCTGTCGAGTGCGCCGCCCACCGTGAACGTCGAGGGACACACGGCGCCGGCCGCGATCGCCGTCCTGCTCCTCGTGGTCGTCGTCGGGGTGTTCCTGCCGCCGATGCTCGCGCGGTTCGGCAAGCGCTCGCTCGGTGACGTCGTCCGGTTCGCGGCGTACCTGGCCGTCCCGGTGGTCGTCGTGGTCGGCGTGCTGATCTACACCGTGTGGCAGGGGCACGTCGTGATGGACCAGATCGACCACGAGGTCCTGCACCCGCACGGCTTCCCGTGGGGCGGCGTGACCGTCACCACCGGGCACGCGACCCGCTGACCCGCGGCCCCCGGCCGGCCGGCCCGCGGGACCCGGCGCGTCAGTCGCGCCGGGCGCCCTGCGCGGCGTGCACCGTGAACACCGTCGGCTCGCGGTACCCGGCCGCGGCGAAGGCGGCGGTGACCGCGTCTGCGATCGTCTGCCGCGCCTCCTGGTCGACCAACGCGATCGCCGCACCACCGAAGCCGCCACCGGTCATCCGCGCGCCCACCGCACCGTGCTCCATCGCGGTCGCGACCGCGAGGTCGAGCTCCGGCACCGAGATCTCGAAGTCGTCCCGCATCGACTCGTGCGACGCGACCAGCAGGGACCCGATCGCCCGCGGCCCGTGCTCGCGTAGCGTGCGGACGGTGTCGAGGACGCGCTGGTCCTCGGTCACGACGTGCCGGACACGGCGGAAGGTCTCGTCGTCGAGGAGTTCCTGCGCGCGCGGCAGGTCGTCGACCGACAGGTCGCGGAGCGCCTCGACGCCCATCACGGCCGCACCGTGCTCGCACGACTCGCGACGGGCCTTGTAGCCGCCCGTGGCGTGCGCGTGCTCGACGCGCGTGTCGACGACGAGCACCTCGAGCCCGTTCGCCTCGAGCGCCAGGTCGACCACGGCGGTGTCGAGCGTGCGGCAGTCGAGGAAGACGACCGCGTCCTGCTCGCCGAGCAGCGACGCGGACTGGTCCATGATCCCGGTGGGGGCGCCGACGGCGTGGTTCTCGGAGTACTGGCCGACCCGGGCCAGGGTCTTCCGGTCGAGCCCGAGCTCCCACAGGTCGTTGAAGGCGAGTGCGACGCCGCACTCGATCGCCGCGCTCGACGAGAGCCCGGCACCGACGGGGACGTCCGACTCGATGAAGACGTCGAAGCCGGTCTTGCCGGTGAGGTCCGCGCCCGCCTGCTCGCGGAGTGCCCACGCGATGCCGAGGACGTACGCCGACCAGCCGTCCATGCGCTCGGGCGCGAGCTCGTCGAGGGAGAGCTCGACGACGGTGCCCGCGTCGAACGCCGACGCGACGCGCAGCAGCCGGTCGTCCCGGGGCGCGATCGAGGCGGTCGTGCGACGGTCGATGGCGAAGGGCAGCACATACCCGTCGTTGTAGTCGGTGTGCTCGCCGATGAGGTTGACCCGGCCGGGCGCGGAGTACCGTACCGCGGGCTCGTACCCGTAGACCTGCTGGAACGTCATGCGCGTTCGATCCCTCCTCGGATGAACTCGGCCGCCTTCTCGGGGACGAGGTCCCCGATCCACGCGCCCATGGCGGCTTCGCTGCCGGCCAGGAACTTGAGCTTGTCCGCCGCGCGACGCGGGGACGTGATCTGGAGCATGAGCCGCACGGTGTCGCGGCCGGTGTGCACCGGCGCCTGGTGCCACGCGGCGATGTACGGCGTCGGGTCGTCGTAGAGCTTGTCGATCCCGCGGGTGAGCCGCAGGTGCATGTGCGCCAGCTCGTCCTTCTCGGCGTCGGTGAGCCCGGCGAAGTCGGGGACGTGCCGGTGCGGGAGCATGTGGATCTCGATGGGCCAGCGTGCGGCGAAGGGCACGAAGGCGGTGAAGTGCTCACCGGCGAGGACGACCCGGTCGGAGGCGCGCTCGTTCGCGAGGTGCTGCTCGAACAGGTCCGGCCCGAACCGCTCGATGCTCTCGAGCAGGCGCTGGGTGCGCGGGGTGACGTAGGGGTAGGCGTAGATCTGCCCGTGCGGGTGGTGGAGCGTGACGCCGATGGCCTCGCCCCGGTTCTCGAACGGGAAGACCTGCTGGATGCCGGGCATCTCAGACAGCGCCGCCGTGCGGTCCGCCCACGCCTCGACCACGGTGCGGGCGCGTGACTCGGAGATCGACGCGAAGGAGCCCTCGGTCGCGGGCGAGAAGCAGACGACCTCGCACCGCCCGACGCTCCGGAACTGCCGGTTCAGCCCGACCTCGGTCAGGGAGTCAAGCGACGGCGGGGCGTCGTCCGCCCCGTCGGCTCCAGCGAGCATCGGGCCGAAGGACGGGGAGCGGTTCTCGAACACCGCGACGTCGTAGCGGCTGGGGATCTCGGAGGGGTTCTCCGCCGACTGCGGCGCGAGCGGGTCCTGGTCGGCCGGCGGCAGGAACACGCGGTTCTGCCGGCTCGCCGCGATGGACACCCACTCGCCCGTGAGGACGTCCTGCCGCATGCGTGCCGTCTCCGGCCGCGGGTCGAGGACACGCTGGTCGACGCTGCGTTCTGCGGGCAGCGTCGAGTCGGCGTCGTCGAAGTAGAAGAGGTCGCGTCCGTCCGCGAGCTTCGTCACGCGCTTGGTGATCACCGCACAACCCTAGCGGCTCCACGAAGCATTGCGAAAGTGTTCGTAAGCACGCGAAACTGGTGGCATGACGGACGACGACCTCTCCTTCCTGGCCGGCGCACTCCCCGCGCCGCTGCGGCAGGACCGCATCGTCTCGATCGTCGAGGGCGCGCCCGGACTCGTCCGCACGGCCGCCCTGGCAGCGGCCCTCGGCACCAGCGAGGTGACCGTCCGGCAGGACCTCTCCCTGCTCGACCAGGAGGCGCGGATCCGGCGGGTCCGCGGCGGTGCCGTCCGCCTCGGGGCCGGTTCCACCGAGCGCCCCTTCGAGGAGACCGCCGTCGAGCACCAGGTGGCCAAGGCCGCCATCGGCCGCGCCGCGGCGGCGCTCGTGCGCTCCGGGCAGTGCGTCGTGCTCGACGTCGGCACCACGCCCGCCGCCGTGGCGACGGCACTGGTCGCGCGCGAGGACCTCGTCGACGTCACGGTGGTCACGAACTCGCTGACGACCGCGCTCGTGCTCGAGGCCGCCGTCCCGCGCTTCACCGTCATCGTCACCGGGGGGACGCTCCGTCCGCTGCAGCACTCCCTCGTGGCGCCGTTCAACGGCACGCTGCTGCCGATGATCGCCGCGGACCTCGTGTTCCTCGGTGGCACCGGGGTCGACGTCGCGCACGGCCTCACCAACGTGAACCTGCCCGAGACCGAGGCGAAGCGGATGCTCGCGGCCGCGGCTCGGCGTACGGTCGTGGTCGCGGACGGGTCGAAGTTCGGCCGGGCCCACATCGGGGTCGTCCGCGCGCTCGAGGACATCGACGTCGTCGTCACCGCCGAGACCACGGCGGAGCAGGTCGCCCCGATCCGGGCGGCCGGCGTCGAGGTGGTCGTGGCGGACGAGCCGGCAGTACCCGCACCATCTGCACCATCCGCACGATCCGCACCATCCGCACCGGGAAGGACCCGTACCTCATGACCGCAGCTCCCACCGGAGGGCAGTACCACCTCCGCCACGCCGGACCCGACGGGGTCGTCGAGGCGATCGTCACCGAGGTGGCGGCCGGCATCCGGGAACTCCGCGTCGCGGGGTTCGACCTCACCGAGCCGTTCCCCGTCACGTCGCAGCCGCCCGGGGCGAACGGGATCGTGCTCGCGCCGTGGCCGAACCGCGTCGCCGGCGGCGTGTGGGAACTCGACGGGAAGCAGCAGCAGCTCGACGTCTCCGAGCCGAAGTACGGCAACGCCTCGCACGGGTTGCTCCGGTTCGCGCCGTACCGCGTGGTCTCCCAGACCGAGTCCGGCATCGTCCAGGAAGCCACGATCCACCCGCAGCACGGCTGGCCCTTCACGCTCGAGACCCGCGTGCACCACGAGCTCGTCGACGACGGCATCCGGGTGACGCACGAGGTCGTGAACCGCTCCGGCGCGCGTGCGCCGTTCGCGATCGGCGCGCACCCGTACCTCCGTGCCGGGGACACCCCCGCCGAGGACCTCGTGGTCCGGCTCGACGCGGCGACGGCGTTCACCGTGGACGAGCGGAAGATCCCGAACGGCACCGTGGCCGTCGACGGCACCCCGTTCGACCTGCGCTCCGGCGTCCGCGCCGGTGACGCCGACCTCGACACCGCCTACACGGACGTCACACCCGACGCCGAGGGGATCCGCCGCACGACGATGCACGGGCCGGAGGGCGACGGCGTCGAACTCTGGCAGGACGCGTCGTTCCCGTACGTGCAGGTGTTCACCTCCCGCGAGTTCCCCCGTGGCGACGGCACCGGGCTGGCCGTGGCGGTGGAGCCGATGACGGCGCCGGCCGACGCGCTCAACTCCGGGGAGGGGCTGCGCTGGCTCGAGCCCGACGAGGCCTGGACCGGCAGCTGGGGCATCCGCCGCGTCTGGTCCTGACCCGGGCGCGGCCGGTCCGCAGCCGAGACTCGGCCGTGCGGACGGTTTCGCGTGCCCAGCGCCGCTGATCTGTCCGCGGAGGCGAGACTCGGGCGGGTGGGGCACCCGCCGCTGGTCCGCGCCGGACACGACGAAGGCCGCCCCGAGGTGGGGTGGCCTTCGTCGTTCGTCCGGGAGGGTCAGGCGCGACGCATGCGCAGCGCCTCGACCGCGAGGGACTCGCTCGCGTAGCGGCCCACCTCGTGCGCCCACGCCGGGTCGTCCCCGCGGAGGGCGATGAAGTCCTTGCGCTGCCGGCAGACGTAGCCGAGCACCGCGGTGCCGGTCGCGACCTCGACGAAGTCCTTGCGGATGTGGCGGGTCGTGACCTGGGCGTTCCGGCGGAGCGTGTCGAGTAGGAGCTCGTTGCTCATCGTCGTGTTGGTCGCTGCTGCGAGCTCGACGATGCGGCGCGCATCACCGGTGGTGCTGGTCTGCGTGGCTTCGATGGGCTCGATCACGGTGTACCCCGTTCGTTCTGCGATGGTGCGGTGCTGCAGGATCCGTCGATCGGATCCGGGAACGACACTATCGGCGGCAGCCCAACAGTCGGCTGAACGCGGACTGAACTGTGCAGTGGAACCACCCTGAGGCTCCTGAGGACGACTTGTACCCCGGTCGAGTGCTCAGAGGCACTGCTCGCCGTCGGGCTGCGTCGCGAGCTGCTCGAGCTCGGCGTCGATCTTGCCCGCGAGGTACAGGTACCCGGCGTCGTTGAGGTGCTGCTGGTCGGTCGCGGCGTAGCTGCCGCTGTTCATCGCGGTGAACCACTGCCCGTCGATCGCGTCGATGTACGGGACGCCCACGGCGCTGGCACCGGCGGCCACCGCGTCGTTGATGCCGGTCGTGGCCTCGGCGCGCGGTTGGGGTGCCGACGGGCCGATCGCCACCACGACCGCGTCCGGCCACTGCACCTCGGCCTGCCGGAGCGTCCGTTCGACAGTCTTCTCGAGGGTGGCGGAGTCGGTGAGCCAGTCGTTCTGGCTGCCCTGGACGATGACGAGGTCCGGCGTGAGTGCTGCCCGCTGCTCGATCCGGGACAGGTAGACGGCGCGCGAGGAGCGACCGCGGCCGGGGTTCACGTAGCCGGTGCCCGGGTAGCCGTTGATGGTGGCGTCCCACTGCCGCTCGGACACGAGGTCCTGCGCCCACCCGTGCACGTCGTCGTAGGAACCGCGACCCGTCGTGTACGAGTCGCCGACGATGAGGACGTCGGAGCCCGGGGCGATCGCGTCCGCAACCTGCTCAGCCGAGAAGTCGGACGTCGCGGGCACCGGCTGGCAGGCGTCGGACACGGCGGGCAGCATGACGAGCAGCCCGGCGATGCCGAGGCACATGGCGCCGAGGGCGATCGCGGGGACCGCTCGTCGGCGCCTGGTCTGCGCGGTGGACCGACGGGAGCCGCCGGGCACACCGCCGTCGGTTCGTCGAGCCACACCGGGATTGTAGGTGCTCAGCATCCGTGCCCCCGGACACCCGCCCGGCGAGGTGCTGAACCGTCAGACAGCCTGCGGGACGGGTGGACGGCTCGAGAGCGACTTCGCGATGTGCTTCGCCAAGCGGTGCGCCGGCAGTTCCACGAGCCGCGAGAACACGTAGGCGACGCCGATGCCGATCGGGATGGCGACGAGGACCAGCCAGGACGGCAGGGCACGCGGGAGGAGGTTCGCGACGGACACGGTGATGGGTTCGTGCACGAGGTAGAGGCTGAACGAGAGCCGTCCGAGCTCGCGGGGGATCGCGCCGAGCAGGAAGCGCTCGGCGGGCAACCACCTGCCGGCGAGCACGACGATCGTGCCGGCCGAGGCGAGGATGATCGCGGGCAGCACGGGCGACCACCACGCCGTCGTCGGCAGCCACCACTTCACGGTGATGCCGAGCAGGCTCACCACGAGCAGGACCCAGCCGAGCAGCGTCGGGACGTCCGGCAGGCGCTCCCAGCCGGCCGCGAGCGCGGAGCCGAGCAGGAACATCGGCAGGTACATCAGCCACTTCGAGTGCTCGTACTCGCCGAGTGCCGACAGGAAGACGGCGACGATGGCGGTCACCCACCACCAGCGTCGGGTGACCGCGGCGATCGAGACGAAGAGCGGCAGGAGCAGGGAGAAGAGGACCTCCCACGTGAGCGACCAGAGCGGGCTGTTCACGAGCGTCGGAGCGAGGAGCGTGAGGTCGTTCACGAGGCCGTGCAGGGTGAACGGCTCGGCGTGCCGGTTGATCCAGAACGACTGGTGCGGCTGGTCCTGCCGGGGCACGAGGAAGAAGAACACGAGCGCGAGTGCGATCGACGCCACCACCGGCAGGTAGAGGCGGACGAGCCGGCTCGGGTAGTAGGCGATCCAGTCCTGCGACCGGCGGAGGGCCGGGAGGGTCAGGACGAAGCCGCTCAGCACGAAGAAGACGAAGACGGCCTCGCTGCCGGCCCACACGAGGTGGGCGGGGGAGTACACCATCCAGCTCGCCCAGTCGGGGACGTCGCGGCGGTAGTTGCCGTCCGAGAGGGTCGGGATTGAGAGGAAGGCGTGGTGGACGACGACGACGGCGGCAGCGACGCCGCGGAGTCCGTCCAGTGAGCCGATCCTGCCGGTTGGGCGATCGCGCATGCCGACGATCCTACGGGAAGCCCGGCCAAGCCAAGGAACGGTCACGTTCGGTGGGCCCCGTGGGGCTCGAACCCACGACCCTCGGATTAGGCGTAGGAGCCTTCCGCGGGGTCGCACCATGTTCCGCTGGCCGCCGACGGACCCGCGGACGGCTGCCTAGGGATTGCGTGGAACTGCGCGAGGTTCCGTCTTTTGTGCGGGGTAAGTTCGGGCTCGCTAAGCGGTCCTGGCGCTTCCACAAGCGCGCGGGACGATCCCCAACCCCTCCGGACGACCAGAGGGAGGACGTGCCAGCACTGCCCGACGTGAGGACCGCGCGTCACTTCGAAGGCTCCGTGCGGGGCGCGTCGGGCTCGCCCGGGGTATCGGAGATGAGGTCCCGCAGGTCCTTTAGCGAGGCGGAAATCCCAGCGGCGAGAAACTCAATTGTCTCAGCCGGATTCATGCCCTCCAGGCCGAGCGCCTTTATCACCTTGCCCGCTTCGCTTCCACCCCAGTGCGCAACACCACCAGAGGACCTCAGTCGCTGAAGCGCCCGAAACGGCTGAACCATGGTGGCGGAGCCGCCTACTCGAACAACCACAGATTCGAGGAGAGCAAGCCCTCGCTCTTCCTCATGACCGGCACCGAGGAATGTCCGTAGGCCCTTCACATCGATCGCGTCGACAAGTGCCTTCGTCAGAGTGATCACTGGCAAGACCAATTCGTGTCGCTCATCAGTCCCTGGAGGCGTAAGTCGCTCGAAGTTGAGTCGGTCGTGGCTATCGAGCTCACGTATGACAGGCGTGCTCAGCCTCTCCAAGGCGGTCTGCCGGAGGCTTTCGAGATTCGCTCGCAACTCCTCCAGGGTGGTCGGGCCACCAGCCCACTCGGCAAGAAAATCACGCCGGAAGCGAGACTCATCCATAGTGCCCCTGGGTGGAACGTTGTAGCTCTTCCAGTGCGCTCGCTCTTGCCATGGAAGATCTCGACCGAGGTCACCAAGGTAAACTTGGATGGAACCTTCTGTGCCTGTGCCTAGCCCGAGAGACCAGAGCCCAAGGCAACTGAGCCGCGTCGCGGTCACCTCGTACTTAGAAGGCTCATCTCGATATTTATTGAGAACGCGCTGGTCAAAGTGCACGAGGGTGAGGTAATGAGGAGCTTCAGGGTTCTTCCCGAAGTAATTCGCCAACCTCTCGGGGTCGCTGGTGAAGACTCGGTCAGAGCCTGTCTGTGGATCCACCCCGATGATGTAGTCGGGGTGCTCGTTGCTCCGCGGGTCCTCGTGATCGAGAGCGGGAGGAATGGGGCCGCTGCTCATCCCGCTGATTAGCCGCTTTCCCAGCAGTCTGGAGAAGGCGTTATAGCCGTGGCCAATAGCGTCGCGAACAGGAGTCCACGTGAAGGACGCCCAAGCATTGCGGAACTGGTCCGACGTAGACGCGAAGGGCGCGGAGTTGGCATAGGTGACAACGTCGTATTGGATGACGGCGACACGTCTTGTCCGCTCAAGGAAGCGGCGGAATTCGCGCGCGCTCACCTCGACGCGCCAGGAGTCGGAAGTGGCAATTGTGCGGACGAGGGGATGCTCGTTGCCTGCGCTATCAAGATAGCTCCAATTGTTGCCGTCTCTCATAGCATTCCAGAACCACTGGAACGGCAAGGACACGTCAACCGTCCGAGGCTTTAGGCCGTGATTCGACTGAGTGTCAACGAAAAACTCGGCGATAATCCCCCGATCGTCCTGCGCGAGGCCTGTCTCGTCGCCGGAGTATTCATCGAAGGAGTAGTCGCCGAGGTACCGAGCATCCCAATCGAAGTGATCTGCTGCGATCGCCCATCCATCAAGGCTGGTCAAGAAGGTTGAGACGCCGGACGAGCCGGACGATGCCGAGTAGTCATGCTCTTCGACAACAAGCCAACCTGTGGGATGCTCCTCGATCGACCCGAGTGCGCCACTAGGCCACAACTCGGTTGCGTAGTCACCGGGCGGCTGCTGCCACTCGGCGGCAAGCGACGGGGAGTCGTCCGTGTATCCAGGAATCTTGGGGAGCATGCTCGTCCGTTCGTCACCACGATCACTCGCGGATGTGAGTATCGGTCGCAAGTCTGCCGCTACCTATCGCGAAGCTGATGTACCCCGTAGTGGGCACACCACCCTGAGTCGTCCTGGCAGCGTAGCGATCAAGAGGGCTCCTGAGACTCGCTGTCGTTCGGGCCTCTTCGTGACGCCGCGTCGATCGACAGACCCAGTCGCCAGTCCTGGTCGAGAGGTCTAGTACCGGCGGCGGGAGGCGCGCGCGCCATGGCGCTGTGCTCGGACGTGCCTCGCTACTTCCGTCGGTGGAGGAAGGGAACGGTGAGTTCCGGCCGTATCGGTGGTGCGCCAGCGAGAGTGTCGTCGAACACGGAGGCAGACTGGCGCGCGAACCGAGACAGACTGGGCTTCCCTGGCTTCAAATCACACGGCTTCCGCAAGACCGTGGCCACGGTGCTCGACCAGGCTGGGCTGAGCACCCGCGAGATCGCCGAGTTCCTCGGGCACGAGAATCCGAGCCTCACGCAGGACGTGTACATGAGCCGCACCGCCGGTACGGTTAGGGCGGCAGCTGCTCTCGACTCGCTGCTCGCACGGGCTACTGCGGCGTGATTGTTCGGGGAAAGTTCGGGGTGCGGTGCGCCTGGCGCCTTCGATCCCTGCAACTGTGGGCCCCGTGGGGCTCGAACCCACGACCCTCGGATTAAAAGTCCGGTGCTCTACCAACTGAGCTAGAGGCCCTCACCCGCAAGGCTAGCGGGTGAGGGCCTCCGGGAAGAACCGAGGGGACGGGTCAGCTGCGACGCCCGGTGAGCGTGCGGACGAGCCACAGCACGACCGCGACGATGAGCAGCACGAGGCCGACCCAGAGCAGGAACTTCAGGCTCGCGGTGAAGCCACCGACGAACAGCAGGATGACCGCGATCACGGCCAGGATGATGAGCAGGGGGTTCATGGGAGTCCTCTTCCTTCGCGTGCGGGAGGAGCGCCTCCCGATCAGACACCGTACGCGCGACGGAGCGGTTGCGTTCTGGGCGAACGGAGGGCGGGCGCGTCACCGGCCGTGCCTACACTGACGCGGTGCCTCGCGATCACCACCGTCCCGTCCACTTCACCGACCAGGAGTTCGCCGCGATCCAGGGCGGCGAGGACCCGGCCGTGGTGAACCGCGTCGCGCACGAGACCGCGAACGCCCTGCTCCACCGCGTGCGGCAGGACCCGGACCCGGCGGTCGTCGAGCGCCTGGTGACCTACACGGACGTGCACGGCATCGACGCCATCGCCGAGCTGTGGGCGCGGGTCGGGGCGCACACGCTCCCGGGTGCACTGTGGCGGATCTACCTCGTCCGCACCGTCATCCGGCAGAACCCGGAGGAGATCGCGTACCTCTTCGCGCGCGGCACGGAGCGGATCGGCACGATCGACCAGGCCGTCGCGGGCGCCGAGCAGCCGACCGGGCCGGCGGAGATCCTGACGCTGGCCGACCGGATCCTGCACGGCCTCTACACGGGGGACCTCGCGGTGGCGCTCGACCGCGGTGCCGCGTTCTGCCGGCTCACCGCGGCGGGCGCGACCGCGGTGGCGGACGACGCGGACCTCACGGCGGGGGACCGGGCGTCCGAGCTCACGACGCGTGCGCTGCGCCTGTCGGAACTGGCGGCCGACCTCACCGAGGCGGCGTCGCTCTGGCGCCGCGACAGCCTGGACTGAGCGGGCCGCGGGGCGGACCCGCGCCGCGCCTCCAGACCCGAAAGCGACGACGCCCACCGGGTCACGCAACGCGCACGCACGAAGCGGGCAGAGAAGAACCGGGCCGCAGAAGCGCCTCTCGGCGCGAGGCCGCTCGAAGCGGCGAATTTTGGAGCCCGGGGCTTGCTGCGGCCCGGCGACATCGATTCTACGAGACCGCGGCCGTGCACACGACCCTGTTCACTCTCGGTGGACAGAACCGACGCCGGGCGTGCCCCGAGCGCGCCCCAGCGACAAGCCGTGAGAACCGCTCCAATCCGGTTGGGCGAGGGTGCCGAATCATCACCGTGACAGGCGATGAGCCGGTCACGACAGCGAGGGTCCCGCGAGACCCGGTCCGCTCCCTGGCGGTCAATTCCCTGCGGGTCACGCGGGCCCTCGTGCTGTCCTGCACCACTGTCCCGACCACGAGACCCGAACGCGTGGTCGGACAGGACTCACAGCCAGATCGCAACCGAGAGGAGGGAAACCTGCAATGCTTGCCATCGTGGACAGTGACACCGAGAGCTGGAGCTCGACCGAGCCGGCTCAGGCGTCCCCAGACGACCTCCTCACCCGCGTGGCGTCCGGTGACCAGGCAGCCTTCTCCGACCTGTACGACGTGCTCTCGGGCCGCGTGCTCGGCCTCGTGACCAGGCTCCTCCGGGACCGCGCACAGTCGGAAGAGGTCACGCAAGAGGTCTTCCTCGAGGTCTGGCAGCAAGCCACCCGCTACGACCGCAAGCGCGGCACCGCAGCGAGCTGGATCCTCACCATGGCCCACCGCCGAGCGGTCGACCGGGTGCGGGCATCGCAGTCCTCGCACGACCGTGACACGAAGATCGGCATCCGCGACTTCGAGGCCGGCTTCGACCAGGTCTCCGAGTCGGTCGAGATCCGGATCGAACACGAACGCGTCAGCCGGGCGCTCGCGAAGCTCACCGAGTTCCAGCGCCAGGCAGTCCAACTCGCGTACTACGGCGGCTACTCGCACAGCGAGATGGCCGACCACCTCGGTGTCCCGATCGGCACCGTCAAGACCCGTCTCCGTGACGGGATGATCAGACTCCGCGACGAGATGGGGGTGACATCATGACCGAACGACACGACGACCCCGCACTGCTGACGGGTTCACACGCCCTCGACGCGCTGTCGGAGGACGAGCGGGCACTGCTCGACTCGGCGCTCTCCACTTCTCCGGAGCTGCAGGCCGAGACCGACTCGCTGCGCGAGACCGCGCTGCAGCTCGCCTACGCCGTCACCCCGATCGAGCCGCCCTCGTCGCTCAAGGCGTCGCTGATGGCCCAGATCGCATCGACCCCGCAGGCTGCTCCGGTGGCCTCGCGGTCCGAGCCGGCTGCCACGACCGCTCCGGTTGCTGACGCGCCGGTCGGCGATGCCGGCCAGGAGGCGCGGTTCGCCCCCGCCACGGACCTCACGTCCGCCGGTGGTGCGGCTTCGGAGAAGGCTCGCCGTCGCTGGTTCCAGCGTCCGGCAGCGGCACTCTCCGCCGCAGCCGCCGTCGCCGTGGTCTTCCTCGGCGTCGGACTCGGCGTCGGCACGTCCTTCACGCCCTCGAACGAGCCCGGCCCGGGCACGACCCAAGCGTCCGGCGGACTCGACCGGATCTACGCCGCATCGGACTTCCAGCGCAGCACCGCCAAGGTCGCGGGCGGCGGGACGGCCACGGTCGTCTGGTCGAACGAGGTCGGCAAGTCCGCGGTCATCCTCGACGGGGTCCCTGCGGCTCCGGAGGGCAAGACCTACGAACTCTGGTACATCGGCTCCGAGGGCACCGGCGGCAAGATCAACGCTGCCGGCCTGATGGACGGGGTGTCCTCCGGGGTGCACTCGGCGGTCCTCAAGGGGTCCCTGTCGCACGGTGCGACGATCGGCATGACGGTGGAGCCCGCCGGTGGCTCGGACCAGCCGACGACGACGCCGATCATGGCGGTCCCGACCACCTCGGCCTGACCCGGGCACTGGTTCGCACGTCTCCCCGCTCGCGTGGCACGGTCCGCGGGCGGGGAGTTCGTCGTGCCCGGCGGGTGGCGGTCGCGCGGCGGGGGCGCGGGCGGTCGTGTGCGGGCGGTTCTTGCCCGTGCATCTTCCGACATCGCGCTCGTCGATCGACACGTGCAACGTCGACACATGCACCCGCACCGTCTGCGTGCGCATCGATCGACGTCCCACCGGTCGATCGACTGGTGGACCGTCGGAACATGCCCGCGCACGAGCGCACGAGCGCACGTGCGCCCCGCGCCCCGCGCACGCCGGAAGGCCCGGTGCGCTTCCGTGGCGGACGTGCACCGGGCCTCCTGGTCGACCGTCAGCGCGACGGGCGGACGACGATCATCCGAAGCGGCCGGAGACGTAGTCCTCGGTGGCCTGCACGGACGGGTTCGAGAACATCGTCGCGGTGTCGTCGAACTCGATGAGCTTGCCGGGGGCACCGGTGCCGGCGATGTTGAAGAACGCCGTCTTGTCGCTGACGCGCGAGGCCTGCTGCATGTTGTGGGTCACGATGACGATCGTGTACTCCTTCTTCAGCTCCTCGATGAGGTCCTCGATCGCGAGGGTCGAGATCGGGTCGAGCGCTGAGCACGGCTCGTCCATGAGGAGCACGTCCGGCTGCACCGCGATCGCCCGGGCGATGCAGAGGCGCTGCTGCTGGCCGCCGGACAGCCCCATGCCGGGCTTGTCGAGGCGGTCCTTGACCTCGTTCCAGAGGTTCGCGCCCTGCAGGGACCGCTCGACGACGTCGTCCGACTCGGAGCGGGAGAGGCGCTTGTTGTTGAGCTTCACGCCCGCGAGCACGTTGTCCTTGATGGACATCGTCGGGAACGGGTTCGGACGCTGGAACACCATGCCGACCTGGCGTCGGACGAGCACCGGGTCGACGCCCGCGCCGTACAGGTCGTCGCCGTCGATCTTGACCGAGCCCTCGACGTAGGCGCCCGGGATGACCTCGTGCATGCGGTTCAGGGTGCGGAGGAAGGTGGACTTGCCGCAGCCGGACGGACCGATGAACGCGGTCACGGTGCGGGGCTCGATCGTCATGTCGACGCCCTCGACCGCCTTGAACTTCGAGTAGTAGACGTTGAGGCCGTCGACCTCGATGCGCTTGGACACTGTGTTCCTTCGGGGTGGGTGGATCCGCGCGTCAGCGCGAGAGCTTGGGGGCGAAGAGGCGGGTGATGAAGCGGGCGAGCAGGTTCAGCAGCATCACGATGAGGATGAGCAGGAGGGCTGCCGTCCAGGCCCGGTCGACGAACGGTACCGGGTTGGCGCCCTGCTGCGAGTACTGCGTGTACGCGAACACCGGCAGGGTCATCATCGGGTTCTTGAACAGGTCGTAGTTCATGCTCGCGGTGAACCCGGCGGTGACCAGCAGCGGGGCGGTCTCGCCGATGACGCGGGCGATCGAGAGCATGACGCCGGTGGTGATGCCGGCGAGCGACGTGGGGAGCACGACCTTGAGGATCGTGAGGTACTTCGGGACGCCGAGGGCGTACGAGGCCTCGCGGAGCTCCATCGGCACGATCTTCAGGACCTCTTCGGTGGAGCGCACGACGATCGGGATCATCAGCACCGACAGCGCCACCGAGCCGACCAGGCCGAAGCGGGCGCCCGGGCCGAGGAACAGCGCGAAGAGCGAGTACGCGAAGAGGCCGGCGACGATGGAGGGGATGCCCGTCATGACGTCGACGAAGAACGTGATGCCCTTGGCGAGGGCGCCCGTGCCGTACTCGACGAGGTAGATCGACGTGAGCAGCCCGATCGGCACCGAGATCAGGGCAGCGAACAGCGTGATCTCGAGCGTGCCGATGAGGGCGTGCAGCGCGCCGCCGCCTTCGGAGATGACGCCGCGCATCGAGTACGAGAAGAACTCCACGTCGAAGCGGGCGAGGCCGTCCGCGAGCACCGTGTAGAGCAGGGAGACGAGCGGCAGGACCGCGATCACGAACGCCGTGACGACGAGCGAGGTGATGAGCCGGTCGACGGCCTTGCGACCACCCTCGACGATCCGCGAGACGACCACGATGAGGACGTCGAACAGGACGGTGCCGAGGAAGAGCGCCGCGACGACGTTGAAGTCCTTGACCGCGCCGCCGGCGTTGAGCAGGGCGAAGACGAGGATCAGCGCGACCCAGGAGCCGACGAGGAGCAGCCACGGCACGGACTTGTGCAGCTTGCCGTTGGCGTAGACGTTGCCGGCGACGCCGGACTGACGGATGGCGAGGGACATCGGGTCGTACCTCTCAGCTCACTCGCTTGCGGACGATGTACCGCGCGAGCATGTTGATGACCAGGGTGATGACGAAGAGGATCAGACCCGACGCGATGAGCGCGTTCAGGGCCGTGCCGGACGCCTCGGCGAACTGCAGGGCGATGTTCGCCGCGATCGTCGAGGGGTTCAGCGACGTGAGCATCTGGAAGGTGACGTTCGTCGACACCGACAACACCAACGCGATCGCCATCGTCTCGCCGAGCGCACGACCGAGGCCGAGCATGATCGCGGACACGATGCCGGACTTGGCGAACGGCAGGACCGACAGGCGGATCATCTCCCACCGGGTCGCGCCGAGGGCCAGGGCCGCTTCCTCGTTGAGGCGCGGTGCCTGCAGGAAGATCTCGCGCATGACCGCGGTCATGATCGGGATCGCCATGACGGCGAGGACGATCGATGCGGTCAGGATCGTGCGACCCGTGCCGGACACCTGCCCGGAGAACAGCGGGATCCAGCCGAAGTAGGTGTTCAGGAAGACGTAGAACGGCTTCACGAACTGTGCCAGCACCACGATGCCCCAGAGGCCGTAGACGACCGACGGCACCGCGGCCAGCAGGTCGATCACGTAGCCGAGCACCGGCGAGATCCGGCGCGGGGCGTAGTGCGAGATGAAGAGCGCGATCCCGAGCGAGAGCGGCACGGCGATCACGAGCGCGATGAGCGCGGACCAGACGGTGCCGAAGACGAGGGGGCCGACGTAGTCCCAGAAGTTCGTGGCGCTGTTCGGCAGCTCGCCGACCTTCGCGGAGAACGCCGGGATGCTCTGCCAGACCAGGAAGGCGGCGACGAGCACCAGCACGAAGAGGATGAGCCCGCCGGCGATGACCGACGCGGCGGAGAAGACGCGGTCGCCGATGCGGACGACGGGCTTCGGCTTGGGGGTGACGGGGGCCACTGGCTGGGCCGGTGCGGTCGTCATGGGACTCCTGTCGGAGGAACGCCGGGGGAGGCGACGGGTCGGGGGTGTCCGGTGGTGCGCGGTCCGCTCGGAGCGTGGAGCGGACCGGCGAGGGCCCGGACGCCGGTCAGGTGGGTGGGACCGGCGTCCGGGCGCTCAGGGTGTCTTACTTGATGGAGGCGACGGCCTTCGCGGCCTTCTCGGCGAGGTCGGTCGAGAGGGCGGCCGACTTGGCCTCCTTCGCGGCGGCGTCCTGCGCGTCCTTCGAGACGACGTAGTCGAGGTAGCCCTTCACGAGCTTGCCCTTGTCGGCGTCCTTGTACTCCTGGCAGGCGATCGCGTAGGAGACGAGCACCAGCGGCCAGGCGTTCTCGGCCGTGTCGGTGCGGTTGATGTCGATCGCGAGGTCGTTGTCCGCGCGGCCGGAGACCGTCTCGGAGTCCGCGACGACCTTGGCAGCACCCTCGGCGGAGATCTCGGTGGCCTTGTCGCCGACCATGAGCTTCGCCTTGTCGAGGTCACCGGCGCCGGAGTCGTCGATGTAGGTGATGGCGTTCGAGGCGCTGGCCATGGCCGAGGCCACACCCGAGGTGCCCTTCGCGCTGTCGCCGACCTGGTACGGGAAGGTCTGGCTGGGGGCCTCGGTCCAGACGTCCTTGGCGTTCGCCGCGACGTACTCGGAGAAGTTCTGCGTGGTGCCCGAGTCGTCGGAGCGGTGCACGACCGTGATGTTCGCGTCCGGCAGGGTCGCGTCCTTGTTCAGGTCGGCGATCTGCGAGTCGTTCCACTTCGTGATCTTGCCCGAGAAGATGCCCGCGATGGTCTTCGCGTCGAGCGTGAGGTCCTTGACGCCGTCGACCTTGTAGGCGATGGCGATCGGGGAGATGTAGACCGGGATGTCGATGGCCTTCGAGTCCGCGGCGCACAGGGCGAACGAGCCCGCGAGCTCCTCGTCCTTCAGCGCGGCGTCGGAGCCGGCGAAGTCGGCAGCACCCGAGATGAAGTTCTTGCGGCCGGCGCCCGAACCGTCGGGCGAGTAGTTGACCGTCACGCCGGAGGCGACGTTCTGGAAACCAGCGGCCCAGGTGGCCTCGGCCGTCTGCTGGGCGGACGAACCCGAGCCGGTCAGCGTGCCCGAGAGCTTCGAGTAGTCGGTGCCGGAGCTCGAGCTGGACGAGGGCGTGTTGCCCGCGTCCTCGTTCGCCGCGCACGAGGAGAGCACGACCGCGCCGGCGATCGCGATTGCCGCGACCGTACCGATTCGCTTGATGTTCACAGGGGTCCCTTCGGGAATGTCAGTGCAGGTGGGACCGCTGCTGGTCCCGTGGGCCGGTGCTGACCCGGGAGCGACTGTAGGGACGCGAGGTGACGGGGATCACCCGCCCTGGTGAACGGGAGGTGAACGAGGGGTTGTCCTGGACGGGGCGCCGTGCGTCGGAGCGCGCGCGGGTGCAGGATCGGGAACGCCGCGCCGTGCGCGGGCGCATGCGTGTGCATGCACACCGCAGGGGCCTGGAGGCGCGGCTCGGCCCGGGCGCTCGGCCTACGCCGAGACGGGGTTGCGGTGCGTCTCGACGGCCACGAGCCTGCCGCCGGCGATGTGCAGCACCGAGAAGTCGCCGACCGATAGCATCGCGGCACGGCGGAGGTCGAACCGTCCGGACTCGTCGGCCGTCGCGGTCGCGATGCGGGCGATGATGTCCGGCAGCACGGGCCCGTGCGAGCACAGGACCGTCGTCTTCGCCTTGTCGAGGCGCTTCTGCACGACGCCCTTGACGTCGGCGGCACCCCGGTCGTGGGCGTCCTGGCTGATGTCCGGCGTGCTCGAGACCCCGAGGTGCGTCCGGTCGGAGAGCGGTTCGACCGTCGCGAGGCACCGGGCGGCGGTGCTGCTGACGATCTTCTTCGGACCGAAGGCGGCCACCGGTGACGCGACCGACTTCGCCTGCGACCGGCCGACGGGCAGGAGCGGACGGGTGGCGTCAGGTCCGTTCCACTCCGAGCCGGGGACCGTCTTGGCGTGCCGGAGGGCGATGAGGGCGAAGGTGCGGTGTTCCCCGGCGGCGACGCGGTCGGCGAACCGGTCGAGGATCGCGACGTCGCGCTCGTACGTCAGTCGGTGCCGGGCGTCGTCGAGCGTGACCCACTCGACCGAGGCGACCTCGTCGTTCGGGCGGAACTTGCCGGCGCGCTCGTACTCCTTCGCGGGGACGCGGGCGGACCAGTAGTGCACCACCTTGTCGCGGCCGCTCGGCAGGACGTACTCGGCCGTGCCCAGCGGAGCGCCGAGGTGCACGCGGTAGCCGGTCTCCTCGTCGATCTCGCGCACGGCGGTCGTCGGGACGCTCTCGCCCGGGTCGACCTTGCCCTTCGGGAACGAGACGTCCTTGTGGTGGTCGCGGTGGATGAGCAGCACGAGCGGGACGCCGTCCTGTTCACGCCAGACGACGGCACCTGCAGCGACGACCGGCCCTGAGGAGCCGCCGCTCACCGAGTGGAGCGCTTCCGCGCCGAGATCTTCCGCATGAGGACATTCTGCACGTCATCGAGCGGTCGGCCGTCCTCGTCCGTCGAGTGGCGCGTCCACTCGCCGTCCGACTCGAGGTGCCACGAGCTCGTCGTGTCCGCCATGGCGAGGTCGAACATCTCGTGGACCTCGTTCACGTGTCCGGGGTCGGACAGCCGGACGAGCGCCTCGACGCGGCGGTCGAGGTTGCGGTGCATCATGTCCGCCGAGCCGATGAACACGGCCGGGTCGCCGTCGTTGTGGAACGCGAACGCCCGCGAGTGCTCGAGGTACCGGCCGACGACGCTGCGCACCCGGATGGTGTCGCTGACGCCTTCCATGCCAGGCTTGAGCGAGCAGATGCCGCGGACCCACACATCGATCGGCACACCGGCCTGGCTCGCCAGGTACAGCGCGTCGATGATCTGCTCGTCCACCATCGAGTTGACCTTGATGCGGATCCCCGAGGGCTTGCCGGCGCGGGCGTTGTCCGCCTCGGTCGTGATGCGCTTGAGCAGGCCCTTCCGCAGGTGCAGCGGCGCGACGAGCAGGCGCTTGAACTTCTTCTCGATCGCGTAGCCCGACAGCTCGTTGAACAGGCGCGTGAGGTCCTTGCCTACGGTGTCGTCCGACGTGAAGAGCCCCATGTCCTCGTAGATGCGCGAGGTCTTCGGGTTGTAGTTGCCCGTCCCGATGTGGCTGTAGTGCTTGAGCGTCCCGCCCTCCTGCCGGATGACGAGCACGAGCTTCGAGTGCGTCTTCAGCCCGACCAGGCCGTAGACCACGTGCACGCCGGCCTTCTCGAGCTTGCGGGCCCACGTGATGTTGTTCTGCTCGTCGAAGCGCGCCTTGATCTCGACGAGTGCGAGCACCTGCTTGCCCGCGGCCGCGGCGTCGATGAGCGCCTCGACGATGGGGCTGTCGCCCGAGGTGCGGTAGAGCGTCTGCTTGATCGCGAGCACGTTCGGGTCGGCCGCGGCCTGCTCGAGGAACGCCTGCACACTGGTCGCGAAGGACTCGTACGGGTGGTGCACGAGGACGTCCTTCGCCGCGATCGCGCGGAAGAGGTCCGGCTTCGTGTTCGGTTCGCCCGGCTGGAACTGCACCGGGGTCGTCGGCACGTGCTTCGGGTAGTGCAGGTCCGGGCGGCCGATCTTGGCGATCTCGAACAGGCCGCCGAGGTCGAGCGGCGACGGCAGGCGGAACACCTCCTGCTCGGTGATGTCGAGTTCGCGCACGAGCAGATCGAGCGTCACCGGGTCCATGTCCTCGGTGATCTCGAGACGGATGGGCGGCCCGAACCGACGACGGAGCAGCTCGCGCTCGAGGGCCTGGATGAGGTTCTCGGCCTCGTCCTCCTCGATCTCGACGTCCTCGTTGCGGGTGACCCGGAACACGTGGTGCTCGAGGACCTCCATCCCCGGGAAGAGGTCGTCGAGGTGGTTCGCGATGAGGTCTTCGAGCGGGATGAAGCGGAGCAGCCCGGAGTCGTCGTCCGGCAGCTTGATGAACCGCGAGAAGTTCTGCGGGACCTTGAGGCGCGCGAACTCCTGCCGCTGCGACTTCGGGTTGCGCACGCGCACCGCGAGGTTGAGCGACAACCCGGAGATGTACGGGAAGGGGTGCGCCGGGTCGACCGCGAGCGGCATGAGCACCGGGAAGATCTGCTCGTTGAAGTATTCGCGCATCCGGAGCCGGTCGGCCTCGTCGAGGTCGGACCAGTGCTCGATGTGGATTCCAGCGGCGTCGAGGTCCGGCTTGAGCGACCCGATGAACGTCTGCGCGTGGCGGTCCTGCAGCTCGTGCGCCTTCGTCGCGATGTCGCGCAGCACGTCGCTCGGTGCGCGACCGACGTTGGTCGGCACGGCGATGCCGGTGTCGATGCGGCGCTTCAGGCCGGCGACCCGGACCATGAAGAACTCGTCGAGGTTGGACGCGAAGATCGCCAGGAAGTTCGCCCGTTCGAGGAGCGGCTGCGTGCGGTCCTCGCCGAGTTCGAGCACGCGCTGGTTGAACCGGAGCCAGCTGAGTTCACGGTCGAAGTAGCGGTCGGTGGGCAGCGACTCGTGCTCGATCTCGACGACCTCGTCGAAGTCGTCGAGGTCCGGTGCGACGGAGTCGCCGTCGAGCTGCGGTTCGGTGTCCATGCCCACATCCTGCCACCCGCCCCCTGCGCCAGGAGGGCCGCACGTGGACGCTGTGGAAACGGGCGGTGAACGACGCCGTGTGGAGGAGCGTCAGCCGGCCGCGTACTGGACGTCGATCGCGTGCTGCTCGAACCCGGATCGGCGGTACAGGGCCAGCGCCGGGGCGTTGTCGCCCTCGACGTAGAGCGCCGCGGCGGAGAGGCCCCGGCCGGTCAGGCGTGCCGTCCCCGCGCGCATCAGGACGCCGCCGAGTCCCCGGCCCTGCAGGTCGGGTCGGACGGCCACGGCGTAGAACTCGCCGGTGTCGCCCTCGACCTTGAGCCAGCACGACCCGGCGAGGTCCCCGGAGTCGTCGCGGAGCAGGAGCAGGTCGTCGCCGGAGAACCAGTCGTCGGCCTCACGGGCGCGCAGGTCGTCGAGCGTCATCCGGCCCTGTTCCGGGTGGTGCGCGAACGCGGCGGCGTTGAGCGCCAGCCAGTCGGCCTCGTCGGCGGGGTCGCCCGTCCGGAACGACGACAGGGACCAGCCGGCCGGCGCCGCGGGGCCGGGGGCGACGGACGCGATCGGGGCGCGGAGCTGCAGGAGCGTGCGGACCGCCGTCCAGCCGAAGTGGGCCGCGAGTGCTCGGGCAGCGGGGTGGTCCCCGTGCGCCCACGCGAGCCGAGGGGCCGGCCCGTCCACGGGAGCGGCCCCACCGCCCGGGGCGAGCGCCTGCCGGGCGAGGGCGGTGCCGAGACCGTGGCCCCGCGCCTCCTGGGCGACCACGAGTTCCAGCTCGCCGTCACGGACCACGGCGACCCCGCGCTCGTCGCCGAGCACGGTCGCGCGGCCGGCGCGCACGTCGACCAGGGTCTGGTCGGAGAACGGCGGTGCTTCGCCCGGGACGACGAAGCGCGACAGGTCGACCACTACTGACCCGCGAGCCGGTCGGCCTCGTCGTCGTAGACGTTGAAGCGGTACCCGACGTTGCGGACCGTGCCGATGAGGGACTCGAGGTCGCCGAGCTTCGCGCGGAGGCGCCGCACGTGCACGTCGACCGTGCGGGTGCCGCCGAAGTAGTCGTAGCCCCACACCTCGCTGAGGAGCTGCTCGCGGGTGAAGACCCGCGACGGGTGCGTGGCGAAGAAGCGGAGGAGCTCGAACTCCTTGAAGGTGAGGTCGAGCGGCCGACCGCGGACCTTCGCCGAGTAGCTGGCCTCGTCGATGACGACACCGGAGGCCTGGATCTTCGACCCGGTCTGGTTCTTCGACGCGCGACCGGCCGAGAGACGGATGCGGGCGTCGACCTCGGCCGGGCCGGCGGTCTCGAGCACGACGTCATCGACGTTCCACTCGCTGTTGACCGCGGTCAGACCGCCCTCGGTGACGACCAGGATGATCGGCGTCGTCGAGCCGCTCGTCGCGAGGATCTTGCACAGGGCCTTGGCGCTCGCCAGGTCCGTCCGGGCGTCCACGAACATGAGGTCGCTCTGCGGGGCGTTGACCAGCTGTGCGGCCTCGGCGGGGACGTGGCGGATCCGGTGGCTCAGCAGTCCGAGGCTCGGCAGGACGTCGCCGGGCGCGGCTGAGGTGAGTACCAGGAGCTGGGCCACAGGACCTCCAGGGCGTGGGGGAGTCGTGCACACATCCTAGTGATGCTCGGGAAGCATCCCTCCCGGCCGGACGGTCGGGGACGCGTTCCGGGCACCTTCGGCACGCGGCCCTGTCATGATGGGGCGCGTGACCGAGCCTGTGCAGCCCACCGACCAGCGCCGCCTCCGGCTGACGTCCGTGCTGCCGGTCTGGCTGCTCGCGGTCGTCGGCGCCGTGCTCGTCCTCACCCTCACCGACAAGGACTCGTTCGCGTGGCTGCTCCTCGTGTTCGTGCTCTGCGTGCTGGTCAGCTTCGTGCTGCAGCTCATCACCGCGACGAAGGACGGGCTGGTCGAGCGGATCAGCATCGCGTCGTCCGGGGCGTTCGTCGTCGTGCTCGTCACCGCGGTGGTCCTGCTGGTGCGTTGACGCACCGCCGTCCGCCTGGCGTCGTCAGGCGTGACGCGTAGACTCCAGCCATGGATTCGCTGCTTGCGCTCGAGCTCTTCTACGTGGGCCTGCTCGGCCTCGCGTCGCTCGCGATCGCGTTCGTCTCGGTGACCGTCGTCGTGAAGCTGTTCAAGGGTCAGCGTTGATCGAACTGCCGGAGGGCCTCGCGCCCGAACTCGTCCCGCTGTCGTGGCTCGTCGGCGTCTGGGAGGGCACCGGCGTGGTCGAGTACCCCGTCGGTGACGAGGACGAACCCCGGAAGTACGAGTTCGGCCAGCGTGTGAGCTTCAGCCACGACGGTCTGCCCTACCTCAACTACTCCTCCACGACGTGGCTGCTCGACGACGAGCACACCCCGCTCGCGGCCGAGATGGGCTACTGGCGGATCGACCGTCCGTCCGAGCCCGGTGACCGCGGCCCGGCGATGCTCCTCGGCGAGGGGCCGACGCCGTTCGGCACCGTCGAGAGCGTCGAGGCGCTGCGGAACACCACGGACGGCTTCGACGTCGAAGCGGCGATCATCCACCCGACCGGCGTCAACGAGCTCTACGTCGGGCGGGTCCGCAAGGGCCGCATCGACCTCGCGACCGACGCCGTGATGCGCTCGCCGAACGCCAAGGACTACTCCGCGGCCACCCGGCTCTACGGCCTGGTCGAGGGCAAGCTCTTCTGGGCGTGGGACATCGCCGCACTCGGCAAGGAGCTGACCTCGCACGCCTCGGGGCAGCTCGCGAAGGTCGACTGATGTCCGCGTTCGCCGGCCGCGCCGGCTTCGTGGCGACGGACTCCGGCCCCGCCGCCCACTTCGGCAACCCGCTCGGCGAGCAGCGTCTGCTCGCCCGCGGTCGTGCCGTCGTCGAGCTCGGCCTCGGTGTCGTCACCGTCACCGGCCCGGACCGGCTGTCGTGGCTCAACTCGATCACCTCGCAGCTGCTCACCGGCCTCGCCGCCGGCGTGAGCACCGAGACGCTCGTGCTCGACCAGTCCGGTCGCGTCGAGCACGCGGCGCGCGTCGTCGACGACGGGTCGGTGGCGTGGCTTTTGACCGAGCCCGCCGACGCGGCACCGCTCGCTGCCTGGCTCGACTCGATGCGGTTCATGTTGCGCGTCGAGGTCGCCGACCGTTCGGCGGACTTCGCGACGATCGGCTGGTTCGGCGAGTCCGCACCGTTCGCGTCGACCGACCTGCCCGAGACCCCGGTCGCCGAGTGGGTCGACCCGTGGGCGTCCGTCACGCCCGGCGGGTGGGGCTACGCCGACCAGGAGGCGCACCCCGCCTCCGACTGGACCCTCCGCATCGCCGTGGTCCCCCCCGGCACCGCGGGCGCGATCGCCGCGTCGGACGAACCCGTCGCGGGACTCCTCGCGTACGAGGCCCTGCGCATCGCCGCCTGGCGACCCTCGCTGTCCGACGTCGACGAGCGCACGATCCCGCACGAGCTCGACTGGCTCCGCTCCGCCGTGCACCTGTCGAAGGGCTGCTACCGGGGGCAGGAGACCGTCGCAAAGGTCCACAACCTCGGACACCCGCCGCGCCGGGTCGTCATGCTGCACCTCGACGGGTCGGACGGCGTGCTGCCGGCTCCGGGGACGCCGGTCGTGTCCGGCGAGAAGGAGGTCGGGCGGCTGACGGCGTCGGGCATCCACCACGAGCTCGGGCCGATCGGCCTCGCGGTCGTGAAGCGTTCCCTCGACCCCGCCGCCACGCTGACGCTCAGCGCCGACGACGTGGTCGTGTCGGCGACGCAAGAGGTCATCGTGCCGCCAGGGGCCGGCGCCACCGCCGACGTCCCGCGCCTGCCCCGCCTCGGCGCCGTCCGCCGCTCCTAGCCCGCGCCGGCGCCCGGCCCCGAGTCTCGGCTCCGCGGACACGTTCGCGCCATCAGGGCCACGAAACTGTCCGCCCGGCCGAGTCTCGGAGTCCCGCGGCGCCGGTCAGGCCGGGGCCACCGCGGCCCACGGGACGCTGAGCTCGCCGAGCCGCCACCGCGTCACCCCGTGCAGCACCGGCCAGCCCCGGTCCCGCATGCCCCGGACCGTCGCGATCCACCGCTGCCGTGGGCCGTACGTGCCGAGCGGCGCCGCGACCGCCCACGCCAGGTCGAGGTCGCCGAGGAACGCGTGCACCCGCTCGCCGGGAACGTTCCGGTGGATGAGGGCCTTCGGCAGCCGTTCGGCCACGACCGAGGGGACGTCGAGCCCGGCCAACCGGAGCGACACCGTGAAGGTGCGTGGTGCGACGTCGTCGAGCGTCACCCACGAGGCCACCCGCCCGACCTCGTTGCAGGTCCCCTCGACGAGCGCGCCGCCCGGTTGCAGGCGGTCCTGCATGATCCGCCAGGACTCCACCACCGCGGACTCGTCGTACTGCCGCAGGACGTTGAAGGCGCGGATCACGGCGGGCCGGCGGTTCCCCGGTGTCGGTGTCTCGAACCCGCCGAGCCGGAACGTCACCCCGTCCCGCGTGCCGGCGTTCGCGAGGGCCACCCGGGCCGGCTCGATCTCGATGCCGGTGACCTCGAGGTCGGGGCGGACGGCGGCCAGGCGGTCCCGGAGTTCGAGCGTCGTCGTCGGCGAGGCCCCGTACCCGACGTCGGCGACGAGCGGGTCGGCGCTCCGGCGGAGGACCGGCAGCGTGGCGATCCACCGGTCGACGCGGCGGAGCCGGTTGTACCCGGTCGTCCCGCGCGTCACGTTCCCGATGGGCATGCCGACCAGGGTACGGGTCCGGGGACCGGCTGCACGGCGCTCGGTAGACTCGGGGCATGACCTCCACGCTCGTCCTGCTCCGTCACGGCAACAGTGACTGGAACCAGAAGAACCTGTTCACCGGTTGGGTCGACGTCCGGCTCAGCGAGCTGGGCGAGAAGGAGGCGAAGCGCGCCGGCGACCTCATCGCCGAGTCCGGCATCGTCCCCGACGTCCTGTACACCTCGCTCCTCACCCGTGCGATCCAGACGGCCGACATCGCGCTGCTCCAGGCCGACCTGGCGTGGCTGCCGGTGAAGCGCGACTGGCGCCTCAACGAGCGCCACTACGGCGACCTGCAGGGCAAGGACAAGGCCCAGACGCTCGAGCAGTACGGCGAGCAGCAGTTCATGGAGTGGCGCCGGTCGTTCGACGTGCCGCCGCCCCCCATCGCCGACGACGCCGAGTGGTCGCAGTTCGGGGACCGCCGCTACGCCGACCTCGGCGACCAGCTGCCCCGCACCGAGTCGCTCAAGCTCGTGATCGACCGCCTGCTGCCCTACTGGGAGTCCGACATCACGAAGGACCTCGGTGCGGGCAAGACCGTCCTCGTGACGGCGCACGGCAACTCGCTCCGGGCGCTCGTGAAGCACCTCGACGGCATCTCCGACGAGGACATCGCCGGCCTGAACATCCCGACCGGCATCCCGCTGGTGTACGAGCTCGACGACGACTTCCGTCCGACGAAGCCGGCGTACTACCTCGACCCCGAGGCCGCCGCTGCCGGAGCCGCCGCCGTGGCCGCGCAGGGCGCCAAGAAGTAGCAGCACTGCACACACGAACGCCCCGCCCGGACTGACCGGGCGGGGCGTTCTGCGCGTTCTGCGCGTTCACACGAAGTGGGAGGCGATCTCCTGCACCAGTGCGCCGACGTCGTACGGCTTCGTCGTGTCGACGCGGACCACCGGGACGCCCGGCAGGCCGACCGGCTGCGCGGCGTCGGCGTGCTCGTCCCAGAACGCGAGCACGTCGGCCAGGTCCCCGTGCACCTCGTGGCGCACCGGCACGGTGCCCGGGTCGTACCGGTCGCGCAGCCGCTCCTCGGCGGTTGCCCGGTCCGTGTCGCACCACACCTCGACAGCGCGCGGCGACCCGGCGGAGGCGAGCCGCGCCTCCAGGAGTCCGCGGTCCCGCGACGGCAGCCAGACGGCGTCGAGGACGACCCCGTTCTCGACGGCCTGCGCCATCGACCACATGGTGTCCATCGCGATGCCGCCGAGCGGACGCGACGCGATCATCGGGCCGACAAGGTCGGCGAGGGGCTCCTTGATCCGGTCCTTCGACAGGAACGGGCAGCCGAGCACCTCGGCGAGGGCGGCACCGATGGTGCTCTTGCCGGAACCGGGCATGCCGTTGACGATGATCGCGACCTGGGCCATGCCTCGATCCTGTCAGAACCCAGCGAGCCGAACGGAACGCAGCGTCGGGTCAGGCGGGCGACACCGTCACCGAGGACGCGCCGGCCCAGTCACCCGTCGCCAGGTACTCGACCTTCTTGGCGATCGAGACCGCGTGGTCCGCGAAGCGCTCGTGGTAGCGCGACGCCAGGGTCGCGTCGACCGTGTCGATCGGCGCACCCTTCCAGGTCTCGCCGAGCACGAAGTCGAACACGCTCGCGTGCAGCTCGTCGATGGCGTCGTCCTCGTCGCGGATCTCCCCGGCGAGGGCGATGTCCTCGGTGGCGAGCAGCCGCGTGAGCTTCTGCGCCATCGCGACGTCGAGCTGGCCCATCTTCTTGAAGGTGCCGCGGAGGCCCTTCGGCACGACCTTCTCGGGGAAGCGCTGCCGGGTGAGCTGGGCGATGTGCTCGGCCATGTCGCCCATGCGCTCGAGCGACGAGCTGACGCGCAGGGCGGTGACCACGACGCGGAGGTCACGGGCGACGGGGGCCTGACGCGCGAGGATGTCGATCGCGATCTCGTCGAGGCTGTTCGCCGCCTCGTCGATCTTGACGTCGTCGGCGATCACCTCCTCGGCGAGGGACACGTCGGACTCGCTGAACGACTGCGTGGCTCGGGTGATGGCGGACTCGACGAGCCCGGCGATCTCGGTCAGTCGCTCCTGGACGTCCTGGAGTTCCTGCTGGAAGACTTCGCGCATGGGGGAGTACCTCTCTCTGCGTACCGGTCGAGTGTCGTCACATCAGGTGAACGAACGGTGACGTGCGGTTGAACGCTTCGCGATCCGGCCTTCCGCAGACGGTGAACGGTACCGGAACCCCGCATGACCATCCCTACACTGACGGCATGGACAACGCGTGGCTCGTGCCACTGTCGATGCTCCTCGGCGGGGTGTTCGGAGCAGGCGTCGTGGTGCTGATCATCACCGCCGAGCGCACGGCTCGTGCTGCCGACGTGGCGGAACGCACCCTGCCCGACGGCGTCGCCGCGGTCATCGCCACGATGCACAACCCGGCCGTGGTGGTCGACCCCTCGAACACGGTCGTCGCCGCCTCGCCGCAGGCACTGACAGTCGGACTGGTGGTGCGGCGGAAGCTCGTGCACCGCGAGCTCGTCGACCTCGTCGACCGCGTGCGCAAGAGCGGGGAGATGGGTGCCGAGGACCTCGAGCTGCCCCGCGGCCGGGGCAGCGACCAGATCGGCTACCTGAGCTTCCGCGCCGCGCAGCTCGGCAACCGGTACGTGCTCGTCACGGCCGACGACCTGACCGAGACCCGGCGCATCGACGAGGTCCGGCGGGACTTCGTCGCGAACATCTCGCACGAGCTGAAGACCCCGATCGGCGCGATCGGCCTGCTCTCCGAGACCCTCGTCGCCGCCGCGGACGAACCCCAGCACGTGCGGAAGTTCGCCGCGCAGCTCGTCACCGAGTCGGAGCGGCTGGCCGCCCTGACGAAGGACATCATCGAACTCTCGCGGCTGCAGTCCGTCGACACGCTGGAGAACAGTGAGGAGACGTCGATCGACCGAATCGTGCAGGCCGCCGTCGACGCGAACGAGATCGTCGCCCGCGCCCGGGACATCGAACTCGTGCGGGCGAAGAAGTCGAAGCTCCGGGTGATGGGCGACCCCGCCCTGCTGCAGATCGCCGTGTCGAACCTCATCGCCAACGCGGTCAAGTACTCCCCGGACAACACCCGCGTCGGCGTGGGCGTCCGGTCCGCGAAGGGCTTCGTCGAGATCGCGGTGACCGACCAGGGCGTCGGCATCCCCGAGGCCGACCTCGACCGGGTGTTCGAGCGGTTCTACCGCGTCGACCCCGCCCGGTCGCGTGCCACGGGCGGCACCGGCCTCGGCCTCGCCATCGTGAAGCACGTCGTCGGCAACCACGGCGGGGACGTGCGCGTCTGGTCGCAGCCCGGCAAGGGCTCGACCTTCACCATCCGCCTGCCCGAGGCGGACCCCGAACTGACCACAGCACTCGAAGAGCAACTGGAAGAGCAGCCATCGTGACCAAGATCCTCATCGTCGACGACGAGCCGGCCCTGAGCGAGCCCCTGGAGTTCCTGCTGCAGCGCGAGGGGTACGACACCTCCGTCGCTGCGGACGGCGTGACCGCGCTGTCGAAGTTCGACGCGGAGAACCCCGACCTGGTGCTGCTCGACCTGATGCTGCCGGGACTCTCCGGCACCGAGGTCTGCCGACAGATCCGGACCCGCTCGAACATCCCGATCATCATGCTCACCGCGAAGGACTCCGAGGTGGACATCGTCGTCGGGCTGGAGCTCGGCGCGGACGACTACGTGACGAAGCCGTACTCGACCCGCGAGCTCCTCGCCCGCATCCGTGCGGTCCTGCGTCGCCGGACCGAGGACGACCCCGCGGACAGCGGGATCCTGCAGGTCGGTGGCATCCGGATGGACGTCGAGCGGCACACCGTGGCGGTTGACGGCTCGGAGACGCCGATGCCGCTCAAGGAGTTCGAGCTCCTCGAGCTGCTGCTCCGCAACGCCGGGCGCGTGCTCACCCGGGGGCAGCTCATCGACCGGGTGTGGGGATCCGACTACTTCGGCGACACGAAGACCCTGGACGTGCACATCAAGCGCATCCGCTCGAAGATCGAGCGCGTGCCGAGCGCGCCGGAGATCCTGGTGACCGTCCGCGGGCTCGGCTACCGCATCGAGGGCTGACGCGAGGTCGGCTGACGCACAGGAGGCGCGGTGCCGGTCCCTGGGACCGGCAC
>NZ_JABXGF010000034.1:0-36491 GCF_025407985.1 Curtobacterium sp. C2H10
GCGCACGACCGGCGCGACGGCCCGCGCCCGGCAGCGCGCGGCCGGCCGGTCAGACCTCGCTGAAGGGCTCCGCGTCGTCGAGCCGCACCCGGAGCGCCGGCGCCGCCCGACGCCGGTTCCCCCCGGGCAGCACCCGCCGCGTGGACGCACGCCGGATCACTTCGGCCTTGAGGGTCGCCGCCACCTCGGCACCGTGCGCGTACGGGAAGCGCACGATCGCACGGACGGTTCCCGGGAGTGCGTCGTCCTCGACGGGTACCGGACCGAGCACGGGGCCGACCGTGAGACCGTCGAGCGCCTCGACCGCGGCCGTCACCGCCTCGTCCGTGCCCGTCAGCGTCGCGACCCGCACGGCCGGTGGGAAGTGCAGCTCACGGCGGTCGGCGAGCTCGTCGTGCGCCGGACCGTCGAGCCGCCACAGCGCCATGGCCGTCGCGAGCTTCCCGCCGATGCCGACGAGGTACGCCTCGGCGCCCGGGGCTCCCTTGGCGGCGGCGTTCGTCCAGAAGCGCAGCACGTCCTCCTGCACGCGGAGCCCCTCGCGCGCGAGCATGCGCTCCCCGTCGAGCAGGAGCACGCACGCGTACCCGCCCGGGACGCTCGGCTCGGCACCGCGGGTGGCGACCACGACCGAAGGGCGCGCCGGGACCTCGTCGAGCGGACGGGAGCCGTCGGCCACCACGATGCGCGTGCCTGGGAACGCCCGGCCGAGCTCGTCCGCGGTGCGCTGCGCCCCCTGCCCGACCGGCTTCACCGTGCCGTTGCCGCACGTCGGGCAGCGGAACCCGACCGCCAGCGCACCGCAGAACCGGCACTGCGGCGTCGCGCCCCGGTGCGGGCTGCCGAGCGGACCGCCGCAGATCCGGCAGTGCGCCCGCTCACCGCACTCGGCACAGACGAGCCCGGTGCCGAATCCCGGACTGGCGACCTGCACGAGGACGGCTCCGTGCTGGCTGGCCTCGCGCGCGGCACGCCACGCCGAGCTCGGGATGCGGGCCTGTGCCGCGTACCCCTCGGCACCGGTCTGCTGGACGGTCGGGATGACCTTGGGTGTCTTCGCCCGGTACGGCGTGACCTCCTGCAGCCAGTGCAGCTCGACGAGCCGTTGCACGTCGGTGCTCCGGGCGTGCGACAGGAACAGCAGCGCGGCCCCGGACTGCGCGGCCCGGACGAGGGCGACGTCCCGGGTGTGCACGTACGGGGCACGCGGCTCGATGAACGAGGCGTCCCCGTCGTCCCACATGGCGATGAGTCCGAGCTCGGTCGCCGGCGCGTACACCGCCGTGCGGTTACCGATCGCGACGACCGCGTGGGTCCTCGCCTGCAGCAGGGCCTTCGCCCGCTGCCCGTTCGTCTGCTTGGCATCGAACCGGACGACCCGCTCCGGCGGCAGCACCGCGAGGAGTGCACGCTCGAGGTCGGTGACGTCGCGGAAGTCCGGCACGGCGATCACGGCCGACTGCTCCGCGGCGACCGTGTGCGCGGCCGCCTGGGCGAGCGTGGCGGCCCACCCGGGGACCCAGACCGGCGCGTCGGCGGCACCGAGCGCTGTCGGGTGGGGGACGGCGGCGACCGCAGCGCGACCGTGGTCGGCGACCAGCGCCTCCAGGACGCCGTCGGCGTAGCCGGTGACGGGCGGCGGCTCGACCGCCGGTGGCGACCACGCGGTGTCGCGGGCCAGCCAGGCCTTCTCGGCACGGACCTGGCGCGTGGGCACGGCGAGCCGGAGCACGTCGGACGCCACCCCCGCGGCACGGTCGGCCACGGCGCGCGCGAGCGACCAGATCTCCGGCGCGAGGACCGGGACCGGGGAGACGACCGTCTCGATGGCGCTGAGCTCACCCGGGTACTCACCCTCGGTGACGATCTCGACCACGTAGGCGTCGGACATGCGCGCACCGGTGCGGAGCGGCACCTTGACCCGCACCCCCGGCACGCAGTCGTCCTCGAGCCCGTCCGGCACCCGGTAGTCGAACAGACGGTCCAACTGCGGGAGCGGCGAGTCGAGGACGACGCGCGCGACGGTGGTCACGCCGAGGCCTCAGACGGCAGCGGCGACGAGTCCTGCGGCGGCGCGGAGTTCCTCGACGCGGTCGAGCTGCTCCCAGGTGAACCCGGGGAGCTCGCGGCCGAAGTGCCCGTACGTCGCGGTCTTCGCGTAGATCGGACGGAGCAGGTCGAGGTCGCGGATGATCGCGGCCGGCCGGAGGTCGAAGACCTGCAGGATCGCGGCCTCGATCGTGGCGTCGTCGACGTGTCCGGTGCCGAACGACTCGACGTAGAGCCCGACGGGCTTCGCGCGTCCGATCGCGTAGGCGACCTGCACCTCGAGCCGGTCGGCGAGGCCCGCGGCGACCGCGTTCTTCGCGACCCAACGCAGCGCGTAGGCGGCCGAGCGGTCGACCTTCGAGGGGTCCTTGCCGCTGAAGGCGCCGCCACCGTGGCGGGAGGCACCGCCGTAGGTGTCGACGATGACCTTGCGTCCGGTGAGGCCGGCGTCGCCCTGGGGGCCGCCGATCTCGAACCGGCCGGTCGGGTTCACGATGACGTCGACGTGCGACGAGTCGAGGTCGACCTGGGCGAGCACCGGACGGATCACGTGCTCGGTCACCGCGGCGGTGAGCTCGTCGAGCGTCACGGACGGCGAGTGCTGCGTGGAGAGCACGACGGTCTCGACGGTCTTCGGCACGACGCCGTCGTACCCGACCGTGACCTGGGTCTTGCCGTCTGGACGCAGGAACGACAGCTCGCCGGACTTGCGGACCGCGGCCAGTCGCTCGGCCAGGCGGTGCGCCAGCCAGATCGCGACCGGCATGTACTCGGGGGTCTCGTTCGTCGCGAAGCCGAACATGATCCCCTGGTCGCCGGCGCCCTGGCGGTCGAGCGGGTCCACGCCGGCGCCGGAGCGCGCGTCGAGGGACTCGTCGACACCCTGGGCGATGTCGGGCGACTGCGCACCGATCGAGACCTCGACGCCGCAGGTGTGGCCGTCGAAGGAGACCTCGGACGAGTTGTAGCCGATGCCCGTGATGACGTCACGGACGAGCTTCGGGATCTCGACGTAGCCCGAGGTCGTGACCTCGCCGGCGACGTGCACGAGCCCGGTGGTGACCATCGTCTCCACCGCGACGCGTGCGTGCGGGTCGACGGTCAACAGCGCGTCGAGGATCGTGTCCGAGATCTGGTCGCAGATCTTGTCGGGGTGCCCCTCCGTCACCGACTCGGACGTGAAGAGGCGCAGGCTGCTGCTCGTCACCGCGGTCAGTCGGTGGGCTGCTGCTGCTTGGTGACGGTGAGCTTGTCCTCGTTGATCTCGTGCAGTGCGACGGACAGCGGCTTGTCGTCGATCGTCGAGTCGACCAGCGGGCCGACGTTGTCGAACAGCGAACCCTCGTGCAGGTCGGCGTAGTAGTCGTTGATCTGTCGCGCGCGCTTCGAGGCGAAGATGACGAGCGCGTACTTCGACTCCACCTTGGCGAGCAGGTCGTCGATGGGCGGGTCGATGATGCCCTGGGGGTTGGCCATGGTGTCTCCAGTCGACGGAACGGGGGGACGCCCGGTCAGGGCGCAGTGAACAAGTCTACGACCTCACGCGCCGCGGTGCCGACATCGGAGTTCACGATGCGCACGTCGAACTCGTCCTGGGCGGCGAGTTCGACCTTGGCGGTGTCGAGCCGGCGCGCCTGTTCCTCGGCCGATTCGGTGCCCCGGCCGATCAGTCGGCGCACGAGTTCCTCCCACGACGGGGGCAGCAGGAAGACGAGCACCGCGTCGGGCATGGCGTCCCGGACCTGGCGTGCGCCCTGCAGGTCGATCTCGAGCATCACCTTGTCGCCGGCGTCGAGCGCGCGGTCGATCGGCGGCCGGGGCGTGCCGTACCGGTACGAGTTGTGGACGGTGGCCCACTCGAGGAGTTCGCGGTCGCGGATCATCCGGTCGAACTCGGCGTCGTCCACGAAGTAGTAGTGCACGCCGTCGACCTCGCCCGGACGCGGCTTGCGGGTCGTCGCCGAGACGCTGAGGTTGACGTCCGGGTACTGCTCGCGGATGTACGCGCTGACCGTGCCCTTGCCGACCGCGGTGGGGCCGGCGAGGACCACGAGCTTCGACGACCCGCGCTTGCGACCGCGGGCCGCGAGCCAGTCGGCGAGCTCCGACCGCTGCCGGGTGCCGAGGCCGCCGAGGCGCTTCGACGGCGCGATCCGCAGCTCGCCCATGATCGACTCCGCCCGTGCCGGTCCGATGCCGGGGAGGCTCGTGAGCAGGTCCCGCACCCGCAGGGACTTCTCGGCCGGTGCGTCGGCGTCCGACCAGGCGGTGCGGGCGACCTCGAGTGCGGAGCGCTCCCCCGACGCGACGGCGGCCTTGACCGCGGCCCGGGCACGACGGGCGGCCACCGCAGCGGCAGCCGCTGCGACCCGGTCGACCTCGGGTGGGTTCCGGTGTGCGGGCAGGCCGTCGCGGTCCGTCGTCATGCGGCGGCCCCCAGCGCGGCGCGGATCCGGTCCGCACGGTCGGTCACGAGGGCGGCGACGCCGTCGGGACCGTCGGTGAGCAGACCGCGCGACTCGCTGACGAGCACCTGCTCGGCGCGGGCGCCGTACAGCGCGCGGAGGTCCTCGATGCGGGCGCCCTGGGCACCGAAGCCCGGGGCGAGGATCGGCGATGTGCCGATGGTGTCCGCGTCGATGCCGAAGTCGTCGAGGTCGAGGGTCGCGCCGAGCACGAGCCCGACGTCGCCGAGGGGCTGGTCGCCGCCTCTCCGGTTGTCGTCTGCCACGTCCAAGACGATACCGGCAGCGACGCTCCGCCCCGAACGAGGTCCCTCGGCGAGCACCGCGGTCTGCAGCACGCGCGCCTCGGGATTGCTCGTGGCGGCGAGCACGAAGACCCCGGCACCGTTCCGGCGAGCCACGTCGACCGTTCCCGCGAGGGAGCCGTAGCCGAGGTACGGCGACACCGTCATGGCGTCGGCGGCGAACGGACCGTCGCGGTCCAGCCACGCGAGCGCGTAGTCGTCCCCCGTCGACCCGATGTCGCCGCGCTTGACGTCGGCGACGACCAGGAGGCCCGCATCGCGTGCCCGACGGATCGTCGCGTCGAGCGCACGGTAGCCCGCCACCCCCGCGGCCTCGAAGAACGCGATCTGCGGCTTCACGACCGCGGCGCGGCCGGCGGCCGCGTCGACCAGGGTCGCGCCGAACGCGGTCAGGCCCTGCTCGTCGCGGCCGAGCCCCCACGCCGCCAGGGTGGCGGCGTGGGGGTCGATGCCGACGCAGAGGGCGGAACGCGACCCGATGGCGGCCGCGAGCCGGACGCCGAAGGAGGCCGCGCCTCCTGTACCGGGGTCGCTCACCAGGTGGCGCGCTCGAGCGCGTAGTCCTGCAGGCTCCGCACGCTGTGCGGCGACCCGATCGTCTCGATCGCCGCGACCGCGGCCCCGAGCTGCGCGATGGTCGTGAACAGCGGCTTGTCCGCCGCGACCGTCGCCGCACGGATCTCGTACCCGTCCGCACGACCGGCGGCACCCGACGGCGTGTTGATGACGATGTCGACCTCGTTCCGGGCCAGCAGGTCGACGACGCTCTCGCCGCCCTCGCTGTACTTGCCGACGAGCGTGACCTCGATGCCGTTGCGGCGCAGGATCTCCGCCGTGCCCTCGGTCGCCGTGATCGTGAAGCCGAGCTGCTGCAGCCGGTGCACCGGGAGCACGATGGCGCGCTTGTCGGTGTCGGCGACGCTCACGAACACGGTGCCGCTCGTCGGCAGCCCGCCGTACGCGGCTTCCTGCGACTTGAGGAAGGCCCGCGGGAAGTCGCGGTCGATGCCCATGACCTCGCCGGTGGAGCGCATCTCCGGGCTGAGCACCGAGTCGACGACCTGGCCGTCGTGGGTGCGGAACCGGCGGAAGGGCAGCACGGCCTCCTTCACGGCGATCGGGGACTGGATCGGCACGAACGCGCCGTCACGGGCGGGCAGGAGCCCCTCGGCGACGAGCGTGTCGATCGTCGTGCCGGTCATGATCCGCGATGCGGCCTTGGCCAGCGGGATGCCGAGCGCCTTCGAGACGAACGGGACCGTGCGGCTGGCGCGCGGGTTCGCCTCGAGGACGTAGAGCACGCCCGCGCCGATGGCGAACTGCACGTTGAGCAGGCCCTGGACGCCGATGCCGCGCGCGATCTTCTCGGTCGCGTCCACGACGCCCTGGATCTCGGCACGGCCGAGGCCGACCGGCGGCAGGGTGCAGGCCGAGTCGCCGGAGTGGATGCCGGCCTCTTCGAGGTGCTCCATGATCCCGCCGATGTAGAGCCGCTCGCCGTCGAAGAGCGCGTCGACGTCGATCTCCACCGCGTCGTCGAGGAAGCGGTCGACCAGCAGCGGGAGCTCCGGGCCGATGATCGCCTGGTCGGCCATCCGGTCGAAGTAGTCCGCGAGCGACGGGGAGTCGTACAGGATCTCCATGCCGCGGCCGCCGAGCACGAAGGACGGGCGGACGAGGACGGGGTAGCCGATCTCCTCGGCCACCGCGGTCGCGCTGGCGAGGTCGTGGGCGGTGCCGTTCCGGGGCGCGAGCAGGCCGGCGGCGTCGAGGATGGCGGAGAACTGGCCGCGCTCCTCGGCGGAGTCGATCGCGCTCGGGCTGGTGCCGAGGATCGGGATGCCCGCTGCCTCGAGCGGCTTCGCGAGCCCGAGGGCCGTCTGGCCGCCGAGCTGCACGACCACGCCGACGAGCTCACCGGAGGCCGCCTCGGCCTCGATGACCTCGAGGACGTCCTCGGTGGTCAGCGGCTCGAAGTACAGGCGGTCCGAGGTGTCGTAGTCGGTCGAGACCGTCTCCGGGTTGCAGTTGATCATGATCGTCTCGAACCCGGCGGCGCTCAGCGCGAAGGACGCGTGCACGCAGGAGTAGTCGAACTCGACGCCCTGCCCGATGCGGTTCGGGCCGGAGCCGAGGATGACGACCTTCTTGCGGTCGCTCGGGGCGACCTCGGTCTCGGCGTCGTACGACGAGTAGTGGTACGGCGTGAGGGCCGGGAACTCGCCGGCACAGGTGTCGACGGTCTTGAACACCGGCCGGATGCCCTCGGCGTGACGGGCGTCACGGGCCTGCTGCTCGGTGATCCCGCGCAGCGACGCGATCTGCGCGTCGCTGAAGCCGTGCTCCTTGGCCCAGCGGAGGGTGTCGGCGTCGAGGGTCTCGGCGTTCTCGACCTCCAGAGCGACTTCGTTGATCAACACGATCTGGTCGATGAACCACGGGTCGATCTTCGTGGCCTCGAAGACCTCGTCGGCGGTGGCGCCCGCGACGAGCGCCTGCTGCACGGTGACGATGCGACCGTCGGTCGGGATCGTCGACTTCTGCAGCAGGGCGTCCTTGTCGAGCTCGGCCGCCGGGGTGTCCCAGTGGAACGACGAGCCGCGCTTCTCGAGCGAGCGGAGCGACTTCTGCAGCGCCGTCGCGTAGTTGCGGCCGATGGCCATCGCCTCGCCGACGCTCTTCATCGTCGTGGTGAGCGTGGCGTCCGCCGCGGGGAACTTCTCGAACGCGAACCGCGGGGTCTTCACGACCACGTAGTCGAGCGTCGGCTCGAAGCTGGCCGGGGTGACGCGGGTGATGTCGTTCTCGATCTCGTCGAGGCGGTACCCGATCGCGAGCTTCGCGGCGATCTTCGCGATCGGGAAGCCGGTCGCCTTCGACGCGAGCGCCGAGGAGCGGGAGACGCGCGGGTTCATCTCGATGACGATGACGCGGCCGTTCGACGGGTCGACGGCGAACTGGATGTTGCAGCCGCCGGTGTCGACGCCGACGCGACGGATGATGTCGATGCCGATGTCGCGCATGTTCTGGTACTCGCGGTCGGTCAGCGTCAGCGCGGGGGCGACGGTGATCGAGTCGCCGGTGTGGACGCCCACGGGGTCGACGTTCTCGATCGAGCAGATCACGACGGTGTTGTCGTAGTTGTCGCGCATCAGCTCGAGCTCGTACTCCTTCCAACCGAGGATCGACTCCTCGAGCAGGACCTCGGTCGTCGGGCTGGACTGCAGCCCGTCGCCGACGAAGCGGACGAGTTCTTCCTCGTTGTAGGCGAAGCCGGAGCCGAGGCCGCCCATGGTGAAGGACGGCCGGACGACGAGCGGGTAGCCGAGGTCCTGCGCGTACTCCTTCGCCTCTTCCAAGGTGTGCGCGATGTGGCTGCGCGCGACGTCGGCACCGGACTCGAGGACGAGCTCCTTGAAGAGCTGGCGGTCCTCACCGCGCTGGATGGCGTCGACCTTCGCGCCGATGAGCTCCACGCCGTACTTGTCGAGGATGCCCTCGGCGTCGAGCTTGATCGCGGCGTTCAGGGCGGTCTGGCCGCCGAGGGTCGGCAGCACGGCGTCCGGCTGCTCGATCTTGATGATCTCCTCGAGCGAGGCGCTCGTGATCGGCTCGATGTACGTCGCGTCGGCGAAGTCCGGGTCGGTCATGATCGTCGCCGGGTTCGGGTTGACGAGGATCACGCGGACGCCCTCGGCACGGAGGACGCGGCACGCCTGGGTGCCGGAGTAGTCGAACTCGGCGGCCTGCCCGATGACGATCGGGCCGGAGCCGATGACGAGGACGGAGTTGATGTCTGCGCGCTTCGGCATCAGTTGGCTTCCTTGGTGATGTCTGCTGCGGGGGTCGTGGCGTCGGCGGTCGCCGCGTCGAGCGGCTCCCCGTCGCGACGCTCGCGCACCAGGTCCGCGAACCGGTCGAAGAGGTACATGGAGTCGTGCGGGCCGGCCGCCGCCTCGGGGTGGTACTGCACGCTGAACGCGGGCACGTCGAGCGCGCGGAGGCCCTCGACCACCTGGTCGTTCAAGGAGTAGTGCGAGACCTCGACGCGACCGAAGCCGGCCGGTGACTCGACGACCTCGCCGAGGGGCGCGTCGACCGCGAAGCCGTGGTTCTGGCTCGTGATCTCGACCTTGCCGGTCACGGTGTCGAGCACCGGCTGGTTGATGCCGCGGTGCCCGAACGGGAGCTTGTAGGTGCCGAACCCGAGGGCCCGTCCGAGCAGCTGGTTGCCGAAGCAGATGCCGAAGAACGGGCGCCCGGTCTTCAGGCTGCCCTGGAGCAGCTCCACCTGGTCGTCCGACGCGGCGGGGTCGCCGGGGCCGTTCGAGTAGAAGAGCGCGTCCGGCGCGAGGGCCTCGAGCTCGTCGGCGGTGATGTCCTGCGGCACGACGTGCACCTCGAACCCGCGCTCGGCGAGGTACCGCGTGGTCGAGGCCTTCACGCCGAGGTCGAGCACGGCAAGCTTGCCGATCTGCTCGCCGACCGCGGGGACCACGTAGGTCTCGGGCGTCGACACGATCGACGAGAAGCTCGCGCCCGCCATCGTGGCCTGCGCGCGGACCGCGTCGAGCTGCTCCGACTCGGACAGCGCGGCGTCGGCGCCGCTGAACACGCCGCCCTTCATGGCGCCCGCGTCGCGGATCCGGCGGGTGAGCGCCCGGGTGTCGATCCCGGAGATGCCGACGATGCCGTCGCGCACGAGGTGGTCGTCGAGCGACGCGTTCGCGCGGTGGTTCGACACGACGCGGCTGGGGTCGCGCACGACGTAGCCGGCGACCCAGATGCGACGGGACTCGGGGTCCTCGTCGTTCACACCCGTGTTGCCGATGTGCGGCGCGGTCTGCACCACGATCTGTCCGGCGTAGGAGGGGTCGGTGAGCGTCTCCTGGTACCCGGTCATGCCGGTCGCGAAGACCACCTCGCCGAGCGTGCGCCCGCGGGCGCCGTAGGCCCAGCCGTCGTACCGGGTGCCGTCCTCGAGGACCAGTACGGCCCGTTCGCGTGTCATCAGTTCGTCCCTTCGCCCGCGGTGTGCGGGTGTTCGTGCTTCGTCGACAGTCCCCGCAGGGCGGCCAGTGCTGCGCCGTCGCCCTCCGGGAACCGGAAGTAGGTGTCGAGGTCCGACGCACCTGCGGCGCCGGTCGCCGTCCATCGCAGACGGACCAGTCCCCCGGGCTCGACCACGCGGTCGATGGCCCACGTGGCGCGGTCGGCGCCGCGGACGGCGGAGGCTTCGATCCAGCGGTCCGGGGTGCCGGCGTGGTGGAGCACGACGCCGGTGTCGTGGACGGTCACGCCGCCGCGGCCCCGGAAGCCGAGTCCGCCAGCGGTGATCCGCTCGAGCGGTTGGTCGGCACGGGTCGTCGCGACGGTGAAGCCGTCCCAGGACCCGGCCGCCGGTCCGACGTCGGTCGGCACCGGGACGGGAGGCACGGATTCCGCCTGCTTCCTCGCCCGCGTCCGCCAGGTGCGTGCCATGGCGACGAACAGCGCGACGACGAGGGCGAGGATGATGCCCCCTTCGAGCCAGCGCAGCGCGTCACCGCTCATGCCGTCGCCTCCGCCCGCGCGGCGCGCGCGTGTCCGGCGACCGTCTCGGCGTCGACGAGCTCCCCCGCCAGGAGCGTCGGGTACCCGTGGTGGAAGGTCGCGACGACCCGGCCCGGGAGCCGCATGCCGAGGTACGGCGAGTTCTGCGACTGCCCGGCGAGGTCGGCGACGGAGAACTCGCGGACGGCCGTCGGGTCGTACAGGGTGATCTCGGCCGGTGCGCCCTCGGCGATCCGCTGCCCGTGCCCCTCGACCTGGCCGATGCGCGCGGGCGCCTCGGACAGGACGCGCGCGACGTCGGCCCAGTCGAGCCGGCCGTCGTCGACCACGGCGGCCTGCACGACGCTCAGCGCGGACTCGAGGCCGACCATGCCGTTCGCCGCCGCGGGCCACTCGCAGCACTTCGCCTCGGCCGTGTGCGGCGCGTGGTCGGTCGCGACGATGTCGATCGTGCCGTCGGCCAGGGCGGCCCGGAGCGCGTCGACGTCCTCGCGGGAGCGCAGCGGCGGGTTGACCTTGTACCGGGCGTCGTAGCCGGGTGCGCCGTCGTGCCCGGCGATGAGGTCCTCGGTCAGCACCAGGTGGTGCGGCGTGACCTCGGCGGTGACGTCGATGCCGCGGGACTTCGCCCAGCGGATCACCTCGACGCTGCCGGCGGTCGAGACGTGGCACACGTGCAGCCGGGCCCCGACGTGGTCGGCGAGCAGCACGTCGCGGGCGATGATCGCCTCTTCCGCGACCGCCGGCCAACCGGCGAGCCCGAGCTCCGACGACAGCCGGCCCTCGTTCATCTGGGCGCCGATGGTCAGCCTCGGCTCCTGCGCGTGCTGCGCGAGCACCCCGCCGAAGCCCTTGATGTACTCGAGCGCCCGGCGCATGAGGAGCGGGTCGGACACGCACGAACCGTCGTCCGAGAAGACCCGGACCTTCGCCCGGCTCGTCGCCATGGCGCCGATCTCGGACAGGTGGGTGCCCTGGAGTCCCTGGGAGACCGCGCCGATCGGGCGCACCGTGACGTACCCGGCGTCGTCGCCGAGCGCCTGCACCTGCTCGACCACACCGGCGGTGTCCGCCACCGGCGACGAGTTCGCCATCGCGTTGACGGCGGTGAAGCCGCCCGCGGCCGCGGCACGCGAGCCGGTGAGGACCGTCTCCGACTCCTCGAAGCCGGGCTCGCGCAGGTGGGTGTGGAGGTCCACGAGACCGGGCAGGGCGATCAGACCGTCCGCGTCGACGACCGTGGCGCCGGCCGCGTCGAGACCGGACCCGACCGCGGTGATGCGCCGCGCCTCCAGGCGGATGTCGGCACGCGTGCCGTCGACCAGCTGCGCGCCGCGGATCAGGTGGGCGGTCATGCGACGGTCTCCTTCGTTGCTGCGGTCGCTTCGGCCCCGGTCAGGGCCAGGTAGAGCACGGCCATCCGGACCGACACGCCGTTCTCGACCTGCTCGACGACCGTCGAGCGGGGGTCGTCGGCGGCGACGCCGGCGATCTCGAGCCCGCGGTTCATCGGGCCCGGGTGCATGATCAGCGTGCGCTCGTCGAGCCGGGCGAACCGGCTCGCCGTGAGGCCCCAGTGCCGGGTGTACTCGCGCGGGTTCGGGAAGAACGCATCGTTCATCCGCTCCTGCTGGATGCGCAGGGTCATCACGACGTCCGGGTCCTCGGCGAGGGCGACGTCGAGGTCGTGGTGCACCGCGGCGCCGAACGGCGTGCTCGAGACCGGGAGCAGGGTCGGCGGCGCGGCGAACGTGACGCTCGCGCCGAGGGTCTGCAGGAGCCAGGCGTTGCTCCGGGCGACCCGGCTGTGCAGCACGTCGCCGACGATGAGCACCCGGACGCCGTCGAGGGCCTGGCCGCGGCTGCCGGCACCGTGCAGGCGCCGGCGCATCGTGAACGCGTCGAGCAGGGCCTGCGTGGGGTGCTCGTGCGTGCCGTCACCGGCGTTGACGACCGGGACGTCGATCCAGTCGGCGTCGGCGAGGACCCGCGGCGCACCGGACGCGCCGTGGCGCATCACGATGCCGTCGATGCCCATCGCGCCGAGGGTCTGCACGGTGTCCTTGAGGGACTCGCCCTTGGAGACGCTCGAGCCCTTCGCCGCGAAGTTGAGGACGTCGGCGGAGAGGCGCTTGGCGGCCGCCTCGAACGAGATCCGGGTGCGCGTGGAGTCCTCGAAGAAGAGGTTCACGACGGTCTTGCCGCGCAGCGCGGGGAGCTTGCGGACCTCGCGCGTGTTGACCTCGGCCATCTCCTCGGCGACGTCGAGGATGTGGATCGCCTCGGCGCGGGAGAGGTCGGCGGTGGAGAGGAGGTGCTTCACGCTGCACCCCCGTCGCCCTGCTCGATGACGACCTCGTCGGTGCCGTCGGTCTCGGTCAGCCGGAGCGTCACCCGCTCGTCGGAGGCCGTCGGCAGGTTCTTGCCGACGTGGTCCGCGCGGATCGGGAGCTCGCGGTGGCCCCGGTCGACGAGCACGGCGAGCCGGACCGCCCGCGGGCGACCGATGCCCTGGAGCGCGTCGAGTGCCGCCCGGACCGTGCGACCGGAGTACAGGACGTCGTCGACGAGGACCACGACCTTGCCGTCGATGCCGCTCGCCGGGATGGTCGTCCGGTGCGGCGCGCGACCGATGCCGTGGCCGAGGTCGTCGCGGTGCATCGTGACGTCGAGCGTGCCGACGCGGTGCGACCTTCCGGCGTCCGCGCCGGTCGCTGCCGGTTCGCTCGTCCGCTCGGGCTCGATGTCCGCCCACTCGGGCTCGATGTCCGCCAGGATGCGGTCGAGCCGCTCGGCCAGGACGGCACCCCGTGTCGGGATGCCCAGGAGCACGAGGTCCGAGGCACCGTGGTTGGCCTCGAGGATCTCGTGCGCGATGCGTGTCAGAGCACGCGTGATGTCGGAGTGCTGCAGGACCGTTCTGGTGCCCACGCCGACCTCCTTCCCCGCCTCACCGGACGGCATTAAAGGATGCTGACGTGGTCAACCCTACCGGGACTCCTGGTCCTCTGCGACCGTCCGACCGGACGGTGCACCGCTCGACTTCTCGCCCGGCGCGCGGCCGCCGGCGACGGCCCCGAGCACACCGTTGACGAACCCGGCGGACTCCTCCGTCGAGAGCGACTGGGCCAGCTCGACCGCCTCGGCGATCGCGACCGCGTCGGGGACCTCGGGGTTGAACCGGAGCTCCCAGACGCCCATGCGCAGGATGCAGCGGTCGAGCACCGGCATGCGGGCGATCGACCACCCCTGGGCGTGCTCGACGATCACGGCGTCGATCTCGTGGCGGGCGTCGTCGACACCCGTGACGATCTGGCGGGCGTAGTCCCAGCTGGAAGCACGCTCCGGCTGGTCGAGGTGCCGGACGGTCTCGGTCGCGAGGACGTCCGCGATCGGGAGCTCACGCACCTCGGCTACGTACAGCATGTCGAGGGCGCGCTTGCGGGCCTTCGAACGAGCACTCATACGGGCGTCGCCTAGGAGTTGACGCGGCCGAGGAAGCTGCCGTCGCGCGTGTCGATCTTCACCGTGGTGCCGCTCTCGAGGTAGAGCGGGACCTGGATGCGGTGGCCGGTCGCGATGATCGTCGCGTCCTTCGTGCCACCGGACGAGCGGTCGCCCTGCAGGCCGGGCTCGGTCTCGACCTCGGTCACGATCGACGTCGGGAGCTCGACGTAGAGCGGGTTGCCCTCGTTCATCGCGATGGTGACCATCGCGGACTCGAGCAGGTAGTTCTTCGCGTCGCCGACGACCGTCGCCGAGACCGGGATCTGGTCGTAGGTGTCGGTGTCCATGAACACGTAGGAGTCGCCGTCCTCGTAGAGGAACTGGTAGTCACGGCGGTCGACCGTCGCGGTGTCGATCTTCGCGCCCGCGTTGAAGGTGCGGTCGACGACCTTGCCCGACACGACGTTCTTCAGCTTGGTGCGGACGAACGCGCCGCCCTTGCCCGGCTTGACGTGCTGGAACTCGACGACCGACCAGAGCTGCCCGTCGATGATGAGAACGGCGCCGTTCTTGATGTCAGTGGTACTGGCCATGAGTCTTCGATGTCCCGTTCGATCGTGTTGTGAAGGTCTGCGGACCGCGCTGGGTCCCGGACGAGTGTAGCGGACGGGTCGTGGCGTCCCCGCGCAGTGCGCGCTGCGCCTGCGCCTGCGCCTGCGCCTGCGCCTGCGCCTGCGCCTGCGCCTGCGGTCACTCTCGTCGTCGCGCGCGGATCGCGTCGACCGCCGCCCAGGCGAGCAGCACCACCGCCGCTCCCCCGAGCAGCGCTCCGGCCACCCCGGTCGAGATGACCGCCGTCGGCCGGGCCGGCAGCGCGAGGTACACGATCGACAGGATGCCGGCCCCGGCGCCGAGCAGCACGAGCAGCACCCGCCGGACCACCCCGTTCAGCGTCCGTCGGTCCCGCCGGTCCGCGAACAGCCGGATGTTGACCGACAGCTTGCCGGTCTCGATCGCCTCGCCGATGCGGTCCACCCGGCGCGGCAGCCGGCGTGCGGCCGTCACCGCGCCGAACAGCTCGCGCACCGCCACGTCCCGGAGCTTGCCCGGTCGCAGCTGGTCGCGGATCTGCTCCGAGGCGAGTCCTCGTGACTCCTCGAGCAGGTCGAACGAGGGGGCGAGCGTGCGCAGCGTCCCCTCGAAGATCGCCAGGGCGCGCGCGGCGGCGACGAAGTCCGGCGGCGCCTTCAGCCGGTACCGCCCGAACACCGCGACGGCGTCGTCCACCGTCTCGACGCCGATCCGGGCACCCGGACCGAGCTCGTCCGCGACGAAGCGCGCGATGTCCCGGCGGAAGTCGGGTTCGTCCTGGGCGTCCCGGACCGGTGCCATCCGGAGCACCGCGTCGGCGATCCGCGAGGTGTCGTCCTGGATGTAGGCGGCGAGCAGCTCCTGCACGATGTCCCGGAGGCCGGGGTCGAGCCTGCCCACCGAGCCGAAGTCGATGAGCGCCGGCCGGCCGTCCGGCAGCAGCAGGACGTTCCCGGGGTGGAGGTCACCGTGGTACACCCCGTCGAAGACGACCTGCCGGAGGAACGCCCGGAGGATCGACCGCATCGGCTGGTCGAGGTCGCGGTCGCTGCGCTCGGCCCGGATCGCGCTGAGGGTGTCCCCCTCGAGGAACTCCATCACGAGCACGCGCCGACCGGAGAGCTCCGGGTACGGGTCCGGGAAGCGCACCTCGTCGGGGCGTGCGCTCCGGCGCTGCGCAGCCCGCAGTGCCTCGAGGTTCCGGAGCTCCGAGCTGAAGTCGACCTGCCGCACGAGGTCGTCGGCGTACTGCTGGGCCACGTCCTGCACGCCGACCTGACGGGCCTCGACGGACCAGCGCGCCATGAACCGCACGACGCGGAGGGCGATGTCGACGTCGCGCCGCACGGCCTGGTCGATGCCGGGCCGCTGCACCTTGACGGCGACGCTCGTGCCGTCGGCGAGGCGGGCTCGGTGGACCTGTGCGATCGACGCCGCGGCCACCGGGACCGGGTCGAAGGCCGCGAAGACCTCGTCCACGGGCGCGCCGAGTTCGCGTTCGAGCAGCGCTGCGACCTCGTCCGCGGGTGCCGGGGACACGTTCCGCTGCAGGTGCGCGAGCCCCTCGGTCCACTCCTCGGGGAGCAGGTCGTCGCGGGTGGAGAGGAGCTGGCCCATCTTCACGAACCCGCCGCCGGCCTCCTCGAGTGCACGGCGCAGGTGCTCGGCCTGGCTGCGGCGGAGGTCCGAGTTCGCCGGGTCGTGCGAGAAGTCCAGGCGCCGGAACGGGACGAGGCCGTGCCGGCGTGCGATCGACAGCAGCTCGGTGAACCGGCGGGCACGGGACCGGACGGACCCGGGGTCGGTCGCGTCCGGTGTGGACAGGTCGCTCAGGCGTGGCGGGGTGGGCACGGTTCCAGTCTGCTCCCCCGCCCTGCGTGGTCGGTTCCTCCACAGCCTGGAGGCGCGGCTCGCCGTCCCCAGGTCGGCCGACGCCCTTCCTGCGGCCGCCTCCACTGCGTCAGGCTGGGATCGATTCACCTGGTCCGTTTCGCAGCACCAGAGTGATCAGACATACGACATTTCGACAACTGTGCTCCGGCGACTCGCCGACGTATCGTGGTGGTCCAAGGCGGACCGGCGGCTCGCAGACCGCGCGTTGCGCCGCCAAGTCCCTCGGAGCAGGCCGACCGTCGAGACGAAGGAGCCGGAGTGATGCCGATCTTCAGACGCCTCCCGGATGCGCTCGATCCCGACCGCGACGACGACGCGTACTGGGCATGGGAGAACGGAGCGACCATCGCCGAGTTCCACGAGTGGAAGCGGACGGATGTCCTCACCGTGTCGATGCGGGTGAAGTGGTGGTGGCGACGGACCCGCCGCGTCCTCCGCTGAGCTAGACCCCGACCTCCTGGTAGGCGGTGAAGAGCAGGTGGTCCTCGGGTCCCTCGAGCGTGACCGGCTTGCCGACACCGTCGAGGATGATGAACCGGAGCATGCCGGCGCGGGCCTTCTTGTCACGACGCATCGTGGCGAGGAGACCCTCCCAGCGGCCGATGCCGTAGGTCGTGGGCAGCTCGAGCGACTCGAGGATCGCGCGGTGCCGGTCCACCGTGGCGTCGTCGAGGTGTCCGGTGAGGCGCGCGAGCTCGGCGGCGAAGACCATCCCGACCGCGACGGCCGCTCCGTGTCGCCACTGGTACCGCTCGGCGTGCTCGATGGCGTGCCCGAGGGTGTGCCCGTAGTTCAGGATCTCGCGGCGGCCCTGCTCGGTGAAGTCGTCCGAGACGACCTGCGCCTTGAGCTCGATCGCGAGCTCGACGACGCGACGGAACTCCGGCGTGGTCGGGTCGGTGACGCGATCGACGTCGGCCTCGATGATGTCGAGGATCTCCGGGACGGCGATGAAGCCGGCCTTCACGATCTCGGCGAAGCCCGTGAGGATCTCGTTGCGGGGCAGCGTGGCGACGAGGTCGATGTCGGCGACGACCGCGCGGGGCGGGTAGAAGGCGCCGACGAGGTTCTTGCCCTCGTTGGTGTTGATGCCGGTCTTGCCGCCGACGCTCGCGTCCACCATGCCGAGGACGCTCGTGGGGATCGCGACGTACGGCACCCCGCGCAGCCAGGTCGCCGCGACGAACCCGGCGAGGTCGGTCACGGCACCACCGCCGAGGCCGATGACGGCGTCGGTGCGGGTGAAGTCGGACTGCCCCATGATCTGCCAGCAGAACGCGGCGACCTCGACGCGCTTGGCACCCTCGGCGTCCGGGACCTCGGCGATGAGGGCCTCGAGGCCGGCGTCGACGAGCAGGTCGCGCAGCGCGTTCGCCCGGGCGCCGAGCGTCGGGGCGTGCACGATGAGGACCTTGGCGACACGGGGGCCGAGGAGCGCCGGCACCGAGCCGAGCAGGCCGTTGCCGACGGCCACGACGTACCCGTCCGCGCCGCCGACGCGGATCTCGGTGGTGCCCTCGGGGAGGACGGACTGGGTCGGGTCGGTCACACTGTTCCTTCGCTCGTGGGTGCACCGGTGCGGACCGGAGGGGTTCCGTCGCGCAGCCACGCGACGACGTCGTCGACGACGCGCGACATCGGCCGGCGCGAGGTGTCGAACACCGCGTGCGCGAGCTCGGCGTACGTCGCCGCTCGCGCGTCCATGATCGTCTGCCACGCGTCGATGCCGCCGTTCGCCAGGAGCGGGCGGTCGCTGCCGGCGATCCGGTCGGCGACGGCCTCGGGCGAGACGGTCAGCAGGACGATGCGCGCTCCGGCCATGGCCTCACGCGTGGCGACGTGGGTGACGGCCCCGCCACCGACGGCGATGACGCCCCCGGTCGACAGCGCTGCCCGGACGGCTGCCGCCTCGAGTGCACGGAAGGCGGCCTCGCCACGGTCCGCGAATATCCCGGGGATCGGACCGTGCTCGCGGACGATCACCCGGTCGGTGTCGGTGAACGGGACGCCCAGCGCCTTCGCCACGCGCTTGCCGACGCTGGACTTGCCGGCGCCCATCGGCCCGATGATGACGACCGGGGCTGCGGGACCGGCCGACGGCGACGCCGCCGTCGGCTCGGGTGCGTGCGTCACCAGGCCGTGGAGTGCTCGGCGGCCTCGGTGCTGCGGGTGCGCAGCGTCTCCGGGATCGACGCGAGGTACGCGTCGAGGTTCCGCTTCGTCTCGACGACGTTGTCGCCACCGAACTTCTCGAGCACGGCGTCGGCGAGGACGAGCGCGACCATGGCCTCGGCCACGACACCGGCAGCCGGCACGGCACAGACGTCGGAGCGCTGGTGGTGCGCCGAGGCGTCCTCACCCGTGGCGACGTCGATGGTGTGCAGCGCGTGCGGGACGGTCGCGATCGGCTTCATGCCGGCGCGGACGCGCAGCACGGTGCCCGTGGACATGCCACCTTCGGTGCCGCCGGCGCGGTCGGACGTGCGGTAGATCTCGCCGTCTTCGCGGAAGAGCTCGTCGTGCGCCTCGGACCCGCGGCGGGCAGCGGTCGCGAAGCCGTCGCCGACCTCGACGCCCTTGATCGCCTGGATGCCCATGATCGCCGCGGCGAGACGAGCATCGAGCCGGCGGTCCCACTGCACGTGCGATCCGAGTCCGGGCGGGACGCCGTAGAACAGCACCTCGACGACGCCGCCGAGGGTGTCGCCGTCCTTCTTCGCGGCTTCGACCTCGGTCACCATGCGGGCGGAGGTCTCGGCGTCGAAGCACCGCAGCTGGTCGTCGTCGAGGCGGTCGACGTCGTCCGGCAGGGGCAGCGCGGTGCCGTCGGGGACGCGGACCGTGCCGACCTGCAGCGTGTGCGCGACCGATCGGATGCCGAGCTCGGCCAGGAAGGACTTCGCCACGGCGCCGAGCGCGACCCGGGCCGCGGTCTCGCGAGCGCTCGCGCGTTCGAGGATCGGGCGGGCCTCGTCGAAGCCGTACTTCTGCATGCCGACGAGGTCGGCGTGGCCCGGACGCGGGCGGGTGAGCGGGGCGCTCCGACCACGGGAGAGGTCGGTCTGCTCGACGGGCTCGGGGTTCATGACCTCGACCCACTTCGGCCACTCGGTGTTGCCGATGCGGATCGCGATCGGGCTGCCGAGGGAGTAGCCGTGCCGGACGCCGCCGGAGACGTGCAGTTCGTCCTGCTCGAACTTCATGCGGGAGCCGCGGCCGTAGCCGAGCTTGCGTCGCGCGAGATCGGTACGGATGGACTCGAACGACACCGGGACACCCGCGGGCAGGCCCTCGAGCATCGCGATCAGTTCGGGTCCGTGGGACTCACCAGCAGTCAACCAACGAAGCATGGTGTCCATCTTCCCACAGCCCGGGCCCCGTGCGACGCCGCTCGACTACTGGTAGTCGGGGTGTGCCCGGAGCCACGCCTGGAACTGGTCGACGGCGACGAGGTGCTGCGCGTACGTGTCGGAGAACACCGTCTCGCCGGTCTCGAGGTTCACCGTCACGAAGTACAGCCACTTCCCCTGCGCCATGTTCGTGACGGCCTTGATCGCGATGTCGCCGGGGTTCGAGATCGGTGCCGGCGGCAGGCCGTCGTGCACGTAGGTGTTGTACTTGTTCGACGCGTCCTTGCGCTCGGCGTCGGTCGTCGTCACCCGGTGGGTGTTGCCCGTGCCGTAGGCGACCGTCGCGTCGGACTGCAGCGGCATGTCGATGTCGAGCCGGTTCTGGAACACCCGCGCGACCTTCGGGTAGTCGGCGGCGAGGCCGGCCTCCTTCTGCACGAGCGAGGCGAAGACGATCACGCGCTCCTGGTCGGCCTCGGCCACACCGGCGGCCGAGAGGTGCTCCTTCATCGTGTCGACCATCGACTTGAAGTACTCCGTCGCGCTCCACCCCGGGTTGATCGGGTAGGTCGCGGGGAACAGCCAGCCCTCGAGCGTGGTCGTGTTCGCCGGCAGGTCGTACGCGGAGAGGTCCTTCGCCGCGGCGGAGACCTCGGCGGCGGAGAGTCCAGCCTTCGAGACCATGCCGGCCTCGATGTCCTTGAGCGCCGTGCCCTCGGGGATCACGATGGAGGCTTGGACGCGGTTGTCCTTGTCCTGCAGCGCCGCGAGGGCCGCCTTCGAGCTCATCTTCTTCTTGAGCGCGTACGACCCCGGCTGGAACTGGACGTCCGGCGAGGCGAGCAGGAGCTTGTAGAAGACCTTCGAGTCCTTCACGACACCGCTGCGCTGCAGGGTCGCGGCGACGTTCTCGCCGATGTCGCCCTGCTTGATGGTGATCGTCACCTTGCTGGTGCCGTCGCCGGAGTAGTCGTCGGGCTCCTGGGAACCGCTGATGGCGGCGACGAGCTGCTGGACCTTGGGCGCCGCGAAGGAGTACGCGGACACCCCGACCGCGAGGACCACCGCGACGATGACGATGCCCGCGATGAGCGGGCCGCGACGACGCTTCGGACGCGGCTCTCGCGGGCCGCGTGGCGACCTGGAGGCGCCCCCACGTCCACCGCGACCGCCGCGTCCACCGTCTCCCGCGCCTCCGGGGCCGTTGCCGGGTTGGTCGGGACCACCTGCGCCGGCACCCGCGCCGGCGGCCGTGGCCGCGCCGGCGTCACCGCCGCGTGCCGCGGCACGCGCGTCGTCGTCGACGTGGAGTTCGCCGGTGAGGAGCGCGTGCACGTCCGGGTGCAGTCCGTCGGGTGACGACGCCACCGGGGCGTCCGCGGCGGCGGCGCGACGGTCGACGTCGGCTCGGCCGAGGTCGGGACGGTCGGCGCTCGACCCGGCCGCGTCGGTGCTTGCCGGGCTCGCGTCCGCGGGGCCCGCGTCGGCGCGCGCCCGCGCGGCTTCGGCGGCGCGTGCTTCGCGTCGGGACATCGGTCGACCGGTCGCGTCCGGGGCGCCGTTCCGAGCACCGGTGGTGTCGCCCGCGTCACCGCGTGCGTCGCGGGTCTCCGCACGGTCGGAAGTCGTCTTCCGCCGCTCGGCGTCGTTGCCGGGCGCGATGATCGCGTTCCAGTCCAGGTCGTCTGCCAACGGTCCTCGGGTCTCTCGGTCGGGAACTCCGTCTGGGCTCGGGGTGCTGGGCGACGGTGTGGCAGCCGCGTTCAGGCGAGCACTGCGGTGGTCCGCAGTTTCAGGGGAGCGTGGCCCCGGGTGGGGCACTGGCCGCACGCTCGTGGTCGAGCGCGTGTTGCAGAATGATAACAGCGGCCGCTTGGTCGATCACGGCGCGGGACTTCTTCGTGTTCTTGCCGGCCTGGTGCAGGCCGCGCTGGGCCGTCACGGTCGAGAGCCGTTCGTCGACCAGGCGCACCGGACGGTGTTCCGCCAGGCGCCCGGCGAACTCCCGGGCGTCCGCCGTGGAGGGAGTGTCCCCGCCCGACATCGAGAGCGGCAGCCCGACGACGATCTCGAGGACGTCGTACTCCTCCGCGATCTCGAGGATCCGCCGGACGTCCGTGGCGTCGTGCCGGGCGACCGTCTCGACGGGCGTCGCGAGGAGCCCGTCACGGTCGCACACGGCGACCCCGATCCGGGCGCGGCCGACGTCGACGCCGAGCCGGCGCCCGGAACGGATCGCCACGATCAGGCCGCGAGCCGGTCGGTGACCGCACGGAGGGCCGCCGGGAGCGCCGACGCGTCGGTGCCACCGCCCTGCGCGAGGTCCGGCTTGCCGCCGCCACCACCACCGAGGACGCCGGCGGCCTCCTTCGCGAGCGGTCCCGCCTGCACACCGGCGGCGCGGGCGGCGTCGTTCGTCGCGACGATGACCACCGGCTTGTCGTTGATGACCGCGCCGAGGACCACCACGGCGGCACCGTCGCCGAGCTGGCTGCGGACACCGGTCGCGAGCGCGCGGAGGTCGTCACCGGACTGGAGTCCCTGGACGGACTCGGCCACGACGGTCGTCGCACCCACCGTCGTCGCCTGGCGTGCGATCGCCGGGACGCGCTGCTGGAGGTTGGCGGACTCGAACTCGGCGACGCGCTTCTGCGCCGTCCGCAGGTCCTCCATCAGGGACTGCACGCGGGTCGGCAGGTCCTCTCGGGGGGCCTTGAGTGCGCTCGACAGCTGGGACACGATGGTCCGCTCGACGGCGAGGTCGCGGAAGCCCTCGAGCCCGACGAGCGCCTCGACGCGGCGGTTGGTCGAACCGACGCTCGACTCCCCCACGAGGTTGACGAGACCGACCTGGGCGCTGGACCCCACGTGCGTGCCACCGCAGAGCTCACGGGACCACGGGCCGCCGATGTCGACCATGCGGACCTCGGAGCCGTACTTCTCGCCGAACAGCGCCTGTGCGCCGAGCGACTTGGCCTCGTCGAGCGGGAGCACGCGCGTCGAGACCTCGAGGTCGGAGCTGATCGCGTTGTTCACGACCTCCTCGATCTCGGAACGGGTCTCGAGCGAGACCGGCTGCGACCACGAGAAGTCGAGCCGCATGTAGCCCGACTTGTTGTACGAGCCGGCCTGGAGTGCCTCCGGGCCGAGGATGTCGCGCAGTGCGGCGTTCACGAGGTGCGTCGCGGAGTGCGCCTGAGTCGCACCGCGGCGGTACTCGGCGTCGACCACGGTCGTCGCCAGCGCACCGACACCGACCTCGCCCGAGCGCACCTGGACCGTGTGGCTCCACAGACCGGCGACGGGACGCTGCACGTCGAGCACCTCGAGGTCGAAGCCGTTGCCGACGATCGAGCCCTGGTCGGCGTCCTGACCACCGGACTCGGCGTAGAGGGAGGTCTCGCCGAGGATGACCTCGGCGATGTCGCCCGCGACCGCACGGTCGACGCTCACGCCGCCCACGATGATGCCGAGGATGTTCGTCTCGGCCTCGAGCGCGTCGTAGCCGAGGAAGACGGTCTCGCCCTTCGCCCGGAACGCGCTGTAGACGCTGAGGTCGGCGAGTGCGGTCTTCTTGCTCTTGGCGTCCGCCTTCGCCCGCGCCCGCTGCTCGGACATCAGGGTCTCGAACGCGGACCGGTCGACCTGGACGCCGGCTTCCTCAGCCATCTCCATCGTGAGGTCGATCGGGAAGCCGAAGGTGTCGTGCAGGAGGAACGCCGTGTCCCCGCCGATCGAGGGCGCGCCGTCCTGCTTCGCGCGCTCGACCGCGACGTCGAGGATCGTCGTGCCCTGCGCGAGCGTGCGGAGGAAGGTCTCCTCTTCCGCGTAGGCGATGCGCGCGATGCGGTCGTAGTCGCTGCCGACCTCGGGGTAGGCGTCGCGCATGGCGTCGCGCGACGCGGGGAAGAGCCGGGGGAAGGTCGCACCCTCGACGCCGAGCAGGCGCATCGCGCGCACGGTGCGGCGGAGCAGGCGGCGGAGGATGTAGCCGCGGCCCTCGTTCGACGGGGAGACGCCGTCGGCGATGAGCATGAGCGCCGACCGGACGTGGTCCGCGATGACGCGCATGCGGACGTCGTCCTCGTGCACGGCGCCGTACCGACGACCGGAGATCGCCGCCGCCTCGTCGAGGACCGGGCGCACCTGGTCGATCTCGTACATGTTGTCGACGCCCTGCTTGATGAAGGCGACGCGCTCGAGCCCCATGCCCGTGTCGATGTTCTTGTTCGGCAGCTCGCCCGTGATCTCGAAGTCGTACTTCGAACGGACGTCGGCGATCTGGTACTGCATGAACACGAGGTTCCAGATCTCGACGTAGCGGTCGTCGTCGGTCGCCGGACCGCCGTCGATGCCGTACTCCGGACCGCGGTCGAAGAAGATCTCGGAGCAGGGGCCCGCCGGCCCGGGCTGCCCGGTCGACCAGTAGTTGGTGTCCTTGCCGAGCCGCTGGATCCGCTCGTCGGGGAGCGAGGAGTGCTGCTTCCAGAAGGCGATCGCCTCGTCGTCGTCCTCGTACACGGTGACCCAGAGGTCGTCGGGCGAGAAGCCGAGCCCACCGTCCGGCTCGGGCGTCGTCAGGAACTGCCAGGCGTACTCGATCGCCTGCTCCTTGAAGTAGTCGCCGAACGAGAAGTTGCCGTTCATCTGGAAGAACGTGCCGTGCCGCGGGGTCTTGCCGACCTCTTCGATGTCGTTCGTGCGGATGCACTTCTGGACACTCGTGGCGCGGGGGTACGGGGCGGGGACGAGCCCGGTCAGGTACGGGATGAACGGCACCATGCCGGCGACCGTGAACAGGAGCGAGGGGTCGTCCGAGACGAGCGAGGCGGACGGGACGACGGTGTGGCCGCGGTCACCGAAGAACTGGAGCCAACGGCGGCGGATCTCTGCGGTCTGCATGGTGCTTCCTGGTTTCAGGTCGTGTGCGTGGGAGGGGTCGTCGGTCAGACGTCGGTGCGGAGCTCGGCCTCGCGAGAGCGGTAGCCCTCGGCGACGGCACCGCGGAAGGCTTCCGCGCGAGCGTTCACGTCGGCGAAGAACCGCGCGCCACCGGGGGTGTTCGCGACCTTGTGCGCGACGGCGAACCCGATGACGACGCCGACGGCGACGAAGAACAGCTGCTTCACGGTGCCTCTCCCTCTTGTGCACGCGAGCGGTGCGTGCCCAGACGATCTTACCGACGACACCGGCCACCGACGCCGAACGGCGGGCCGCCCTCGTGAGAGGACGACCCGCCGTTCGGGTGTGATCAGTGGATCAGCGAGCTGCGTAGTACTCGACGACGAGCTGCACTTCACAGGTCACGGGGACCTCGGCGCGCTTCGGGCGACGGACCAGGCGGGCCTGGAGCTTGTCGATCTCGACCTCGAGGTAGCCCGGGACCTTCGGCAGGACTTCCTGGTGCCCACCGGCGGCGGCGACCTGGAAGGGCTCGAGGGACTCGGAGCGCTGCTTCACGTGGATGAGCTGCCCCTCCTTCACGCGGAAGGACGGACGGTCGACGAGCTTGCCGTCGACCAGGATGTGACGGTGCACGATCAGCTGACGGGCCTGCGCGGTGGTGCGGGCGAAGCCGGCACGGAGCACGAGGGCGTCGAGGCGCTGCTCGAGGAGCTCGACCAGGTTCTCACCGGTCAGGCCCTTCGTCTTGCGGGCCTCTTCGAAGACGATGCGGAGCTGCTTCTCGCGGATGCCGTACTGGGCGCGCAGACGCTGCTTCTCACGGAGGCGGACGGCGTAGTCGCTGTCCGCACGACGGCGGGTGCGGCCGTGCTCACCGGGGCCGTAGGGGCGCTTCTCGAGGTAACGGGCCGCCTTCGGCGTCAGCGGGATGCCGAGCGCGCGCGAGAGGCGGGTCTTGCTGCGGGTACGTGACTTGGTAGACACAGGGTCCTTTTCTCTGTCTGAACTGAATGACTCGAGGGGATCCGTCCGACCGTGGGCAACGAGACACACGGAAGGGATCGGTCCCGACGACGGGATCCAGAGGGATGAGCCTGTGGGATCGGACGGCTACAGTCCGAACCTCTGCCCCCGTACCACCGGAGTGGCACTCTGTCCTCGACGCAGCCGTGCTCGAGGACCAGGACGTAGGCCCGGCAATGCTAGCAGGAACTCGGGGCGGCCACTACTCGCCGCGGGTGATCTTCCGGAGGCGCTCGAGTCGCGGCCCGACCTCGCGCTCGAAGCCGTTCGCCGTCGGGGTGTAGTACTCGGTGCCCTCGAGCGCGTCGGGCAGGTACTGCTGCTCGGCGACACCGTGCTCGGCGTCGTGCGAGTAGACGTAGCCCTTGCCGTGGCCGAGCCGCTTCGCGCCGGGGTAATGGGCGTCGCGGAGGTGCATCGGCACGACCCCGAGCCGCCCGGCCTTGACGTCGGCGATCGCGGCGTTCACCCCGTTGTAGGCGGCGTTCGACTTCGGCGCGGTCGCCAGGTAGACGACCGCCTCGGCCAGGGGGATCCGGCCCTCGGGCATGCCGATGAGCTGGACCGCCTGTGCGGCCGCGACGGCGATGGGCAGGGCCTGCGGATCGGCCATGCCGATGTCCTCGGACGCCGAGATGATGATGCGACGGGCGATGAACCGTGGGTCCTCGCCCGCCTCGATCATGCGCGCCAGGTAGTGGAGTGCGGCGTCGACGTCGCTCCCCCGGACGGACTTGATGAACGCGCTGATGACGTCGTAGTGCTCGTCGCCCTGGCGGTCGTAGCGGAGCAGTGCCCGGTCGACGGCTGCCGCGACGGTGTCGGCGTCGACGACCGGGACGGTGTCGACACCGTCGAGCGCCCCGTCCGCGTCGTCGTCGGCCTGCGCCGCGACGGCCGAGGACGCTGCGGCCTCGAGCGCGGTGAGTGCCCGACGGGCGTCGCCCGAGGACAGCCGCACGATGGCGCTGCGGGCCTCGTCGCCGAGGACGACCGATCCGCCGAGACCCCGCGGGTCCTCGACCGCGCGGTCGACGAGCATGCCGAGGTCCTCGTCGGTGAGGGGCTTGAGCGTGAGCAGCAGGGAGCGGGACAGCAGCGGCGAGATGACCGAGAACGACGGGTTCTCGGTCGTCGCCGCGATGAGGATGACCCAGCCGTTCTCGACGCCGGGCAGCAGGGCGTCCTGCTGGGCCTTGCTGAAGCGGTGGATCTCGTCGAGGAAGAGGACCGTGGTCGAGCCGTAGAGGTCACGGTGCGTGAGCGCCTTCTCCATGACCTCGCGCACGTCCTTCACGCCGGCGGTCACGGCCGACAGCTCGACGAACTCGCGACCGGACTGCCGCGCGATCGCCTGCGCCAGGGTCGTCTTGCCGGTGCCGGGCGGTCCCCACAGGATCACCGAGACGCCGCCGGGGTTCTCGCGCGTGCCCGTCGCGAGCTGCACGAGGGGGCTGCCGCGGCCGAGCAGGTGCTGCTGTCCGGCGACCTCGTCGAGGCTGGTCGGCCGCATCCGCACCGCGAGCGGGACGGACCCCTGCGCCAGCCCGGCGCGACCGCCGGTGGTGGGCGCACGCATGCCCGAACGGTCCGCTGCCATGTGACCAATCGTAGGCCGACCCACCGACAGGGGCGTGCCTCCAGGCCTCCGACAGGGCCGTTTACAGTACGCTCGTCGCACACTCGACGAGAGGTACGACCAGCACCGTGGCACCGAAGAACCAGGCGCGTGACAACCGGGAGGCGCGCGAGCGCCTCCGCCTCTACACGGCACGGCAGGGCCTGCACGAACGGCAGCGGCGCCGTCGGGTGCGGGACAACGTCGTCGGCGCCGGTGTCCTCGTCCTCGTCGCGGCGTTGGCGACCGGTTCGCAGCTCGCCTTCGCCGGGTCGCAGGGCGGCGGAGCGGACGCGAGCGCGAGTGCCTCCGCGACCGCGACGCCGACCCCGTCCGCGAGTGCCACCGCCGCGAACACGGGCGACGTCCCGAGCAAGTCCATCGCGAAGGACTCCACCTGGACCGGATCGCTCACCCTGAACAAGGACGTGAAGCTCGGCATCGAGCTGGACGGCGAGAAGGCACCCCAGGCCGCGAGCGTCGAGATCAAGCTCATCCAGGAGCAGTTCTACAACGGCACGACCTGCCACCGACTCGCCGACAGCACCGGGTTCAAGTTCCTGCAGTGTGGCTCCGCGAACGGCGACGGCACCGGTGACGCCGGCTTCCAGTACGGCCCGCTCGAGAACGTCCCGAGCGACGGCAAGTACGCCAAGGGGACCATCGCGATCGCCCGCAGTTCGTCGGCGTACTCGCAGACCACGCAGTTCTTCATCGTCTACGGCGACACCACGCTGGACGGCTCCACCGGCGGCTACACCGTCGTCGGGAAGGTCACCAGCGGCCTCGACGAACTCGAGTCGAAGATCACGTCGAAGGGCATCTCCTCCGCCGGCAGCGACGGCACCGGCGAGCCGAGGGTGGCGACGAAGATCACCGGCGCGACGATCGAGCAGGAGAAGTAGTCCACAGGCGCGCCGACCCGGCGGGTCGCAGATGCTCTCCGTGCAATAGGCTGACGACCTGACCGTGCCGACGGCGACGTCGGTGATGCACGACCACGATCGAGGCGAGACCTGTGGGACCTGACGAAGCAACGACCTGGGGGCGGGTCGACGAGAACGGGACGGTGTACGTCCGGTACGAGGACACCGAGAAAGCCGTCGGTGAGTACCCGGACGCGACACCCGACGAAGCCCTCGCCTACTTCGCGCGGAAGTACGCCGACCTCGAGGGGCAGGTGAAGATCGCCGAGCAGCGCGTCCAGCGCGGTGCCTCGGCGAACGACGTCGCCCGCACGGTGGAGCACCTGCAGGCCCTCGTGGCCGAGGCCCGTGTCGTCGGCGACCTCAAGTCGCTCGAGACCCGCGTCGCCGCCCTGACCGAGCAGCTCGGCTCCCTGACGAAGGAGCAGGCGGAGCAGGCACAGCAGGCCCTCGCGGACGCCCTGGCGCACCGCACCGCCCTGGTGGAAGAAGCCGAGGCCCTCGCCGCGGTCGACCCGGCACGGGCGCAGTGGAAGCAGATCACCGCGCAGCTCGACGACGTCTTCGCGCGGTGGCAGCAGCACCAGCACGACGGCCCGCGCATCCCCAAGAACGAGGCGAACGAGCTCTGGAAGCGTTTCCGCGCGGCTCGCTCGACCGTCGACCAGCACCGTCGCGCGTTCTACTCCGAGCTCGACGCCCAGCACCGCGACGCCCGCAACCGCAAGCAGGAGCTCGTCCAGCAGGCCGAGGCGCTCGCTCCCCGCGGGTCCGACGCGATCCCGGCGTACCGCGAACTGCTCGACGACTGGAAGGGCGCGGGGCGGGCCGGCAAGCGGCACGACGACGCACTCTGGGCGCGCTTCAAGGCCGCGGGTGACGTGCTGTTCGAGCAGCGCCACGCCGAAGCCGCTGCCGAGAACGTCGAGTACTCGGCGAACCTCGAAGCGAAGCAGGCGCTCCTGACCGAGGCCGAGCCGCTCCTGAAGGTCACCGACCGGGCAGCCGCACGCAAGACCCTCACGGGCATCCAGCGCCGGTGGGACGAGATCGGCAAGGTCCCCCGCGGTGACGTCCGGCGCATCGAGGACCGTCTCCGCGCGGTCGAGGACCACGTGCGCAGCCTCGAGGACGAGCACTGGAAGGCGTCCGACCCGGAGCGCAAGGCCCGTCAGTCCGGTCTCGCGAGCCAGCTCGAGGACGCGATCGGCAAGCTCGAAGCGGAGCTCGCCGATGCCCAGGCCTCGGGCGACGCCCGCAAGATCAAGGACGCGCAGGAAGCGCTCGACGCCCGCAAGATCTGGCTCGACGCCCTCGGCGGCTGATCCGCCCCGTACGACGAAGCCCCCGCGACCGTTCGGTCGCGGGGGCTTCGTCGTACGGTCGCAGGGCTTGGGGGACGTCCGCAGTGTGCGAGGTCCCGCGCACCGTGGGACGCGGATGCCCTCGCACCGAGGCCGGAACCTCGCACACTGCGACAACTGGTCAGACGACGGCGGGGAGCCCCAGCAGCGTCCGGATGTCGCGGTCGTCCTGCCGCATCTGCTCGGCGAGCTCGTCCATCGAGTCGAACTTCACCATGCCCCGCACGTACGAGACGAACAGCACCGAGATCGTGTCGCCGTAGAGGTCGATGTCCACGTCGAGCAGGTGCGCCTCGATCTGCTTCGCCGGCACGCCCTCGAACGTCGGGTTGTTGCCGACCGAGACGGCAGCCGGGTACACCGTGCCGTCGTGCAGCACCCGTGCGGCGTAGACGCCGTCGGCGGGGACGAAGCCCTCGGACGCCGGGTCGAGGTTCGCCGTCGGGTAGCCCATCGCCCGACCGCGCTCGTTCCCGTGCACGACGACGCTCCGCACCGCGTGTTCACGGCCGAGCAGGCGCGCGGCCTCGGCGACGCGGCCGTCCCCGAGGAGCTCGCGGATCCACGTCGAGGACACCCGTCGCTCACCGTCCGGCCGGACGTCGTCGACCAGGTCGACGTCGTCGATGAGCTCGACGGTGAAGCCGTGCTGCTCCCCCAGCTCGCGCAGGAGGGCGACGTCGCCGGCGCCCTTCGCCCCGAACCGGAAGTCGCTGCCGACGAACACGAGCTGGGCGTGCAGGGTGTCGACGAGGATCTCGGACACGAAGGCCTCTGGTGCCTTCGACTGGAGCTCGTGGTCGAACCGGAGCAGCAGGGTGGCGTCGACCCCGACGTCGTCGAGCAGCTCGCGCCGCTGGGCGATGCTCGTCAGGGCGGGCGGCACCTTGTCCGGGTCGATCACGTCGAGCGGGTGGCGGTCGAACGTCACGACCGTGGACACGAGGCCGTGCTCGCGCGCCGCACGCTCGAGGTGCGCGATGACCGCACGGTGCCCGACGTGGACCCCGTCGAACTTCCCGATGGTGACCGCGCTCGGCCCGAAGCCCTGCGCCACGTCGGCGGTGTCGTCGTAGTACTGCACGTCGGTCCCTACTCGCCGGCCGGTACGGCGGACGGGGTCGTCTCGGTCGCGGTGGCGGTGCGGTGGTGCTTGCGAAGCCACCAGAGTCCGGCCACCGGCAGCACCAGCGGCGCGAAGGCGTAGCCCATGCCGTAGTACGACCAGATGGTGTCGTCGGGGAACAGCTGCCGGTCGAAGAGTGACAGCGTGCCGATCACGAGCACGCCGGTCATCTCGAAGACGATCGTGACGCAGGCCACGCGGTACCAGAACCGACCCGGCACGATGAGGGCGATCATCGCGACGATGTACACGACCGCGGCGACGGCGCTGAGGGTGTACGCGAACGGTGCGAACGAGAACTTCTCGATGATCTGCACGACGCTGCGTCCCGTCGCTGCCAGCGCGAGGATGCCGTAGACGGCGATGAGGACGCGGCCGATGCCGGTCGCGAGGGAGGATCTGGTCGCCATTGCACCGATTCTACCGACGGCGGGCGGCCACGATGACGCACCACGACGAACGCGCAGTCGCCGAGGGCACGCGAGCGGGTCAGTTCAGGGCGAACCAGATCTGGTACATCCGGTAGACCATCACCGCGACGGTGAACGCACCGGCCCCGAGGACCACCGTGCTCCACTTCGTCCGGTCGATGAGCGCCCAGACGATGGTCGCCGGCGGGACGAGGAGCACCGAGACCGCGTACACGCCGAACTCGAGCGCGTTGCCGACCGGCGGGCTGCCCGTGGCCGGCAGGACGAGGGAGATCACACCCTGGGCGAGGAGCAGCAGCTCGATGAGCGCGAGCGACCCGACCGTGTAGTCGTTCGGCTTCCAGCCGATGAACCCCATGACGACCGCGAAGAGCCCGGCGAGCACGGCGATGACGAGCTGCACCCACATGAACCACTCGATCACGCGCCCACCCCCGATGCCGTCGGGAAGTTGGTGATGACGCGCAGCAGTCCGCGACGCACCGAGACGAGCCCGACGAGCCGGTCCCCCTCGGTGGCGACGGCCGCGACCGGGCCGTCGGTGTCGGGGTGGTCCGCCGCGACGCGCTTGCCGTCGGCGAGGTCCTTCGCCGCGGCCGGGTCGAGCGGCACGGACGGGAACAGGGTGCGGGCGACGTCGACCGGTCGGGCGAGTGCGGCCCGGACGTCGACGGACTCGTCCTCGAGGTCGATCGCGTCGTCGACGCTGAAGGGGCCGACTTCGGTGCGGCGGAGCGCGGTGAGGTGAGCGCCGGTGCCGAGTGCGGCGCCGACGTCACGGGCCAGCGCGCGCACGTAGGTGCCGGACGAGCACGACACGACGACGTCGAGGTCGATCACGGCCACGTCCTCGCCGTCGACGGAGACGACGCGGTCGCCCCGGCCGGTGACGTCGAACCGCGACACCGTCACGGTCCGGGACTGCAGGACGACCGCTTCACCCTTGCGCGCGAGGTCGTAGGCGCGGCGGCCGTCGACCTTGATGGCGCTGACGGTCGACGGCACCTGCGAGATCTGTCCGCGCTGCGCGGCGACGGCCCGCTCGACCGCGGCCTCGGACACGTCCGCCGAGGACGTGCCCACGGCTGCGGTGGGGGTCCCGTCGGCGTCGTCCGAGTCGGTCGAGACCCCGAGACGGATCGTGGCGGTGTAGGTCTTGCCGAGCCCGACGAGGTGCGTCAGGAGCCGGGTCGACGGGCCGATCCCGAGCAGGAGCAGGCCGGTCGCCATCGGGTCGAGCGTGCCGGCGTGGCCGACCTTCTTCAGACCCAGCCGACGTCGGGCGATGGAGACGACCCGGTGGCTGGAGATCCCCTGCGGCTTGTCGACGAGGAGGATGCCGTCGGGCGCGGTTTCGAGCACCAGAGGAGATTACCAGCGCTCCGGCGACTCAGCAGGCGTCGTTCCACTCGCGACGCGGGTGCTCGGGGTCGGTGACGTCCAGCACCGCGGACGCGGCGATCTTGACGTCCGCGCGGCGCTCAAGGCGCCCGGACTCCTGCTCCACCCACAGCGACCAACGCCAGAGTCGGTGGGCACCGTGTGCCAGCACCCCGTGTCCGTGCACCACGAGGATGCCGGGGCCCTCGCCGGTGGACCGGAACGGCGCGACGAGGTCGGCCCGCAACGCGTCGACGTCGCTCGACGGTGCGGCGGCGGCCATCGCGGACACCCCGTGCTGCTGGAAGCCGTCGACGAGCCCGGAGGCCACGCGTTCGAGGTCGACGCCGTCCTGTCCGTCGATGCCGACGACCGTCCGGTTCGTGCCGACCTGCGCGATCACCTCGGCCGCGATCGCGGCCATGGTGTCGGTCTCCTGGGGTGCCCAACGTGCCATGCACCCACCGTAGGCTGTCGTGGTGAACGCGAGTCGTGCCTCCAGTCCGAATGTGGACAACCCGACCCGTCCACAGGACGCGACCCGACGAACGGACATCGCGACGCCGCTCATCGCGTGGTTCCGCGCCGAGGCGCGCGACCTGCCGTGGCGGCGTCCCGGGTTCCCCGCGTGGGGCACGCTGGTCAGCGAGATCATGCTGCAGCAGACCCAGGTCGCGCGTGTCGTGCCCCGCCTGGAGGCATGGCTCACCCGCTGGCCGACGCCTGCGGACCTCGCGGCCTCACCCCCGGCGGACGCGGTGCGTGCCTGGGACCGGCTCGGCTACCCGAGACGGGCGCTCGCGCTGCACGCGGCCGCGACGGCGATCGCCGAGCAGCACGACAACGTGGTGCCCCGGGACGTGGACGCGCTGCTCGCGCTGCCCGGGATCGGGGACTACACGGCCCGAGCGGTCGCCGTGTTCGCGTACGGCGACCGGCACCCGGTCGTCGACGTGAACGTCCGGCGCGTCCTCGCCCGCGCCCTGCTCGGCCAGGGCGAACCGGGCCCGGCGAAGGCGAAGCAGGACCTCCCGCTGATGGAGTCGGTGCTGCCGGACGACCGTGACGACGCCGCAGCGACGAACGCCGCGGTGATGGAGCTCGGTGCGCTCGTCTGCGTCGCCCGCTCCCCCGCGTGCGACGCGTGCCCGATCGCCGACCGCTGCGCGTGGCGGGCCGCCGGCTACCCGGAGCACGACGGCCCACGCGCGCCGAAGCAGGCGAAGTTCGCCGGCAGCGACCGGCAGGTGCGCGGGCTCATCATGGCGGAGCTCCGCGCGAGCGACGTCCCCGTCACGCGCGACGAGATCGAACCGGTGTGGCCCGACGCCGAGCAGCGGGACCGGGCGCTCGCGTCGCTCCTGCGCGACGGACTGGCCGTCGGGGACGACGCGAGCGGCTACCGGCTGCCCGAGGGCTGATCGGACGGGTCAGGCGCGCGCCGCGGCGGAGTCGTCCTCGTCCTCGTCCTCGTCGTGCTTGTACGGGTCGGCGTCGCCGGCGTAGGTCGCGCCGGCCGCGGCTGCACGGACCTGCTCGTCGCGCACCTGGGCCTGCACGAGCAGGTCCTCCATGTGCGCCGAGGTCTCCGGCAGGGCGTCGGCGATGAACTCGAGCGACGGGGTCAGACGAGCGGTGATGTTCTTGCCGACCTCGGACCGGAGCATCCCGGTCGCGGCCTTGAGCGCCGCGGCGGAGTCGGCACGCTCCTCGTCGGTGCCGTACACGGTGTAGAAGATCGACGCGTGCTGCAGGTCACCGGTCACACGGACGTCGGTGATCGTCACGAACCCGAGTCGCGGGTCGCGAAGGCCCTTGTCGAGTCGGCGTGCGACGACTTCCTTGATGCGGTCCGCCATCTTGCGTGCGCGCTGCGGATCGGCCATGGGTGCCTCCTGTGGAGATGTCTTGCTCTGGAACGGGGCTGGGCCCCGACCTCCCGTGAAGGAAGCCGGGGCCCAGGGTAGTCACGCGATCAGTCGCGCGGCTTCTCGACGAGCTCGGTGGTCTCGATCTCGTCGCCGATCTGGATGTCGTTGAACTTGCCCAGACCGATACCGGCTTCGAAGTCCGTGCGGACCTCGGTCACGTCGTCCTTGAACCGACGCAGCGACTCGATGGCCAGACCATCGGCGAGCACCACGCCTTCTCGGATGACGCGCGCCTTGGCGTTGCGCGTGATCGTGCCGGAGCGGACGATGACACCCGCGATGTTGCCGAACTTCGAGGAGCGGAACACCTCGCGGATCTCGGCGACACCCGACTGGACCTCTTCGTACTCGGGCTTGAGCATGCCCTTGAGGGACTGCTCGATGTCCTCGAGTGCGTTGTAGATGACCGAGTAGAAGCGCACGTCGATGCCTTCGCGCGCTGCACGCTCGCGGGCCTTGACGTCCGGGCGGACGTTGAAGCCGACGACGATCGCGTTGTCGATCGTGGCCAGGTCGATGTCCGACTCCGTGATCGCACCGACGCCGCGGTGCAGGATCCGGAGCTGGACGCTGTCGTCGACCTCGATGTCCAGGAGCGACTGCTCGAGTGCCTCGACGGCACCGGAGACGTCACCCTTGATGATGAGGTTGAGCGAGTCGACCTTGCCCTCTTCGAGTGCACGGGTGAAGTCCTCGAGCGAGATGCGCTTGCGGGCCTTGGCCAGCTGGGCGTTGCGCTCGGCGGCTTCACGCTTCTCGGCGATCTGACGTGCCGTGCGGTCCTCTTCGGTGACGAGGAAGGTGTCACCGGCGCGGGGCACCGAGGACAGACCCTGCACCTGGACCGGACGGCTCGGCGTCGCGGCCTTGACCGCCACGCCGTTCTCGTCGGTCATCGCACGGACGCGGCCGTAGGCCGTCCCCGCCACGATGGCGTCGCCGACGTGCAGTGTGCCGGACTGGATGAGCACGGTCGCAACCGAACCACGGCCCTTGTCGAGGCGTGCTTCGATCGCCACACCGCGGGCGTCCTTGTCGGGGTTCGCACGCAGGTCGAGACCGGCGTCGGCCGTGAGCAGCACGGCGTCCAGGAGGTCCTGGATGCCGATGTTCTGACGAGCCGACACGTCGACGAACATGACGTCGCCGCCGTACTCCTCGGCCACCAGGTTGTACTCGGTGAGCTGCTGGCGGACCTTGGCCGGGTTCGCGCCTTCCTTGTCGATCTTGTTCACCGCGACCACGATCGGCACACCGGCCGACTGCGCGTGGTTCAGTGCCTCGATCGTCTGGGGCATGATGCCGTCGTCCGCCGCGACCACGAGGATCGCGATGTCCGTCACCTGGGCACCACGGGCACGCATGGCCGTGAAGGCCTCGTGACCCGGGGTGTCGATGAAGGTGATCGGGCGCTCGATGCCCTCGTGCTCGGTGACGATCTGGTACGCACCGATGTGCTGGGTGATGCCACCGGCTTCACCCTCGACGACCTTCGAGTTGCGGATCGCGTCGAGCAGGCGGGTCTTGCCGTGGTCGACGTGACCCATGACGGTGACCACCGGGGGCCGCTGCTGCAGCACCGAGTCGTCCTCGTCGTCCAGCTCGGCTTCGAGGTCGATGTCGAAGCCCTCGAGGAGCTCCTTGTCCTCGTCTTCCGGCGAGACGATCTGGATCTTGTAGCCCAGCTCCTCGCCGAGGACCTCGAACGTGGCCTCGTCCAGCGACTCGGTCGCGGTCGCCATCTCACCGAGGTGGAACAGCACCGTCACCAGGTTGCCGGGGCTCGCGTCGATCTTGTCCGCGAAGTCCGAGATGCTCGCTCCGCGACGCAGACGGACGACCGTGTTGCCGTCACCACGAGGGACCTGCACACCGCCGAGCGACGGCGCCTGCCGCATCTCGTACTCGGCGCGCTTCGTCCGCTTCGACTTGCGGGCACGGCTCTTGCCGCCACCGCGACCGAACGCACCAGCGGTACCGCCACCGGGGCCACGACCGCGGCCACCGCCACCGGCGGGACGCGGGCCGCTGAAGGCCGGACGCGGGAAGCCGCCACCGGCACCACCGGCACCGCCCGGACGACCACCGGGGCCGCCACGACCGCCGCCACCCTGGCCCGGGCGCTGCCCGAAGC